>JAJRWG010000313.1 GCA_024276895.1 Bacteroidota bacterium | reverse complement strand
GCAGCATTGAAAGAAGCAAATTATACGTGTATTCTTGATATAGCCCATAAAACATTTAAGACTAAACGTCAAATTCCATATATGGAAGGTCACCATTTAATTCCTTGTACAGTTGATAATAGCTAGTTCTTTTACAATAATTTTGGGAAAAATATTGACTGTATGGAAAATATAGTTTGCATTTGTCCAAACTGTCATCTAGAAGTTCATTATGGAGAATGGGAATCAAAATCAAGAAAAATTAAGATGCTCTATAAAAAGCAAAAGGATAAGTTGGAAAAAGTAGGTATATTGTTAACAGAAAATGAATTGCTAAATTTATACAAAAGATAATAATTTTATAAAAACACTACCGCCAACAATCAGCGTTCTAATGGCCGGGGCGGCCTGATTTGAACCTGGTGTTGACGCCTGTCACGCCGAGCGTGGAAACCGCCAGCAAGAGTGGGTGATTTTGTCTGTGGGGTTTGCGTGAATTTTGCTTCTTCTTTCGGTGGGTCTTTTAGTTTCAGAAGCTTCGGGATTCGGTTCCCCGACCCGCTAAGAACCTGCCTTCCTGTCCGCCGGTACACTTTGGCAGGCGGCTCCGGCACAGAGCATCACAGAATACAAGGCCCGGCTGAGGCCCTGGCACAGTTAAAACCTCCTCGCAGCCACACCAACCGAAATCCCGAAAAAGGCGAACAGCAGCAGCAGGTTCTTCCAGATGGCTGTCAGGCCGGCACTCCGCACAAAGATATCCAGGTAAGCGTCGATGCCCCAGCGCAGGGGTGAAAGGAAAGAGATCACCCGCAACTTTTCGGGCATCATGTACACCGGCATGAAGATGCCTCCCAGCGCGGCCATCAGCACGACCAGGATGGCACCGAACATGGCTGCCTGGTTGTGGGTTGAAGCGTAAGTACCCACCAGCAGCCCGAAGCCGATGGCCGCCAGCGCCGAAGCCAGTGTGGCCATGAAAATGGAAAAATACCAGCTGCCCATTTCCAGGGCCGGTAATCCAAACACTGCGGGAAAGATAAATATGCCCACCAGCACCATCAGCAGGAACTGCAAAAAGCAAACCAGCAGGTAAGCCAGCGTTTTACCCATGAGGATGTTCCGGTACGAAACCGGCAGGGTCCGGATGCGGTCGTAGGTGCCTTCGTTTTTTTCGGCAATGAGGCTGCCCGCCAGGGGAATGACGATGAAAAACATGGCGAAAAGCGAAAAGGCCGGCACGTTGTTCTGGGTGATGCCGGGTTTGACTGACAGGGTCCTGTCACCCGGAAACTGCTCTTGAATTCCCACCGGGTTTTGGGGCAGCACTTTCGCGTCGGCATTCTTCAGCGCATCCAGTATCATCAGCGAAAGGGGATCGTCCGTTTGGATGACTTCGCCAAGTTGCCGGAACAACACCTGCGTTGTGAGTTGTGAACCTGCGCCACGGGTCGCCATTTCCACCGCATTGCCAATCGAAACCCGCACGACATGATTGATGGCCGGGTCATACAGCAACAGCACGGCCTGCGGTTGCTCACTGCCGGGGGTTTCCCCTTCACCCGTAACAAGGCCTTGTAATTTGTCAATGATTTGCTGTTCGGTTTTATCGGTGGTTTTGGCCGGAATAATCATGCCTGCCTTAAACTTTCCGCCTCCCACCAGCACCGCAACAAGGCTGTCGGTCAGCGGTTTGTTTTGGTACTCCGTCAGGAGGTTGAGTTCTTCACTTCCGGCCAGGGCATCGCGGACAAGTTCGCCGAAAGTCCCTTGGTCGTGGTTCACGAACAGCATGTTGATGTCGGTGCCGTTCACCGAACGGATGGCGTTGTTTTGGATGAGGGTGATGACGATGATCAGCAGCAGCGGCATCAGAAACAAAATGGCAAGCCCGGGCAGGTCCCTGAGCAGGATCAGCAATTCTTTGCCCGTATTGTACAATAGTTTTCGCATGCTATTCCCTCAGTGCTTTTCCGGTAATTTTCAAAAATACATCGCCCAGGTCAGCACAGCCCGCATGTTTTGCGATCAGTTCGTCCGGCGAGCCGCTTTCCACAATTTTCCCGTCGTCCAGAATACTCACCTGCGTACACAAGGCCTGGGCTTCGTCGATGTAGTGTGTAGTGTAGATGATGATTGTTCCTTCGGCATTCAGTTCCCTGAGGTAGTCGAAAATAAGGTTTCGCGACTGGGCATCCACCCCCACCGTGGGCTCGTCAAGGATCAGGATTTGGGGACTGTGCACCATGCCCGCGGCGATGTTCGCCCTCCGTTTGATGCCGCCGGAGCAGCGCTCAATTCTTTTCCACGCATGGGGCGTTAACTGCAGTTTGTCCAGCAGGCCGTCCACGATGGCCTTCCCTTTTTCGCCGAAAATGCCATGCATGCGGCTGAAGTAAAGGATATTTTCCCTGACGGTCAGTTTGGAATAAAGGGCGATCTCCTGCGGTACCAGCCCGATGTGTTTGCGCAGCTGCTGTCCTGCATTGGCAATTTCCTGACCGGCAACCAACGCACTGCCGGAGTCGTACTTCAACAAACCGCACAGCACCGAGATCAGTGTGGTCTTTCCGGCAGCGTTAGGGCCCAGAATGCCGTAAAATGCAGTTTCTTCGATGAGCAGTTCGATGCCGCGCAGGGTATCTTCCCCGTTGCCGGGGTATCGCTTTCTGAGCGCAGAAACAGCTATGGCAGCCCGGTTGTTTTGCATCCTGTCAATTCGTTTTTTGTCCTTCAATAATGCTGAAAGGCGAAATCGTCCGTACCACCCGTTTCAGGCGGAAACCGGCGGCCTCGAACAGTCGTTTGAATTCCGCTTCCGATCGTTCCTTCCCGTCTTCCGAGGCCAGCAGCATCTGCAGGTCCAGTATTTTTCCGAAAGCCGGTTTGTTGTCGCTGCGGATAACTGTTTCCACCAGCAGCACTTTGCCATTGCCCTGCATGGACCGGCCGATGGATTGCAGCAGGCGGATGCAGGTTTCATCGTTAAAAACGTGGAGGACATTTTTCAGCAGGTAGGCATCCGCAGCGGGGATGGCATCTTCAAAAAAATTGCCGGGAATGATCTCCACCCTGTCGTCCACCCCTAACTTCTCGGCCATCCGGCCTGCCGTCTGCACCACGTGCGGCAGGTCGAACAGAACACCTTTGATGTGCTTGTGTTTCCTCAGGATGTTGAAAAGCAGCGTGCCCTCGCCCCCGCCGATATCAGCCAGCACATCTATGTTTTTAAAATTATAGGCTGCGACAAACACGCCGCCCGAAAGGCGCGAAGTTTCACTCATGGCTTTGTTGTAGAGCTCGTTTTTATCGGGGGTGTTGCCCAGGTGCGTAAAAATATCCGTTTTGAGGACGTACTGCGCCACATTGTTTCCGGTTACCACACCTTTCTTCATTTGGTTTACAATGTCCCAGTTGGTTTCGTTCAACTGGTGCATGACCATGTATTTCACGCTGTTACCACTGTCGCGCAAGGCATTCGAAAAGCTGTTGTTCCTGAAATGACCGAAACGGGTTTCCTTAAAAATGCCTTCGCCCGCAAGGGCACGCATCAGACGGTAAAGTGCCTGCTGATCTGTTTCCGAGGCTTTGGCAATTTCCTCAACGGCGCATTCGGCATCGGCAATGATTTCCGCCAGGTTCAGTTGACAGGCTACACTGATGGCTTTGGCAAGCCAGAATTTTTCAGCCATCTCGAACACAGCCACATTGGCCGGGACCATTTTGTAGTACAGCTTTCTAAGATAAATTCGTGCACTGCTGATGAGCGAAAAAAACCAAACCGGCGGGATGATCGCGATTTTATCCTGTTGTTTCATGTCCGGGGATTACAAAAAGCAAAAATAGTTTTTTAATATCTCTCTCTGATCGCTCAGCCAACGGATCAGCGTGACACGGGCGCTGAAACCAGGATCAAACTGTGGTTTTCGTTGCGGTAGTGGTTGTAAATAAGAACATTTTCAAACCGCTGCACGGGCAAGGGATTCAGCCGGATGACCCGGGGCACAGCCCGGTGATGCAGCACCAAAGCCGAAAGCCAGAGCGCAAAGGCCGTTGATGTGTGGTACTCGCCGCAAAGATGCTTGTACCCGGCCTGAGGCAGACCGGCAAAAACTGACTGCATGAGTTCGTGATAAATCCTGTCAAACGCTGCATCGCCGTTGAGTCCCTGTACCACCAGGTCGAGGTCTGTTATTGCAAGCCCTGCTTCACGCAAGAAAATTTCAATCCTGCTTTTAACCTCCTCCCCGCTGCGGGTTTCCGAAAAAGTGTCCATCGCACGAATAGCTGCATAGCTTTTTTCAGCAGGCCTGCTACCCACTAAAAAGAAAACACTCCCCTCCCCGGCAATGGTTCCCGGCGTTGTGGAACTCAGCAACCCGAGGCTGTCCGTGTCAGGGCTTTTGTAATGGCCGATACGTTCAAAAGATTTGAACATATTTTCACTTATCTCGTCCACACCACCCAGCAGCACTTTTTTTTGCTGGTCTTCCTTCAGGTGCATCATGGCATCCAGCAAAGCGCTCTCGAAGGAAAACGCTCGGTGGGTGTAAGTCATGTTGTAGCTTTTGCAGCCCGTCTGTATGGCGATTTGCGCTGCGATGGAGCTGTGTGCCGACTGGATGAATGGCGAAGGCGGAACAAACTGCTCGTTGTTTTCATCCACCGAAAACATGAACTTCTGGGTGTCTTTGTAGCAACCTCTGCCCGTTCCCACACAAATCACATCGGGACGGACCAGGCCCGCATCGTCCAGGCAATTTTTGGCGGCCGCCCAGCCCAGCTTCAGCACCCGTCCCATGCGCCGGAGGGCATTCACATGAAAATAAGCGGCGTAGTCGGGTTCCACACACTGCAGCATATTTGTCCGGCAGCGCCGCACTTCCGTCAGAAAAGTCTCCCTCCGTACGGCCGCGTCCGGCTGCTGGGGCGAAATCTGTGCTATGCCGTTGATGTAGATCATGCGCCGGTTTTTGAAAAAATGAGTGAGGTGTTGTTGCCGCCGAAACCCAGGGAGTTGGACAAAACATGCCTGATGTTTATCCCTTGCTGCAATACGGTCACCGGCTCAAGCAAGGTCTCCGGCATGGCATTTTCAAAATGCAGGTTGGGAAAAGCCAAACCGTGTTGCAAGGCAAGCACCGCAAAAACGGCTTCCAGAGCACCCGAACTGCCCAGGGTGTGGCCGGTAAACGGTTTGGTGGAACTGAACAAAGGAATGTTTTCACCAAAAACCTTCCGCAAGCCCAGCGCTTCCGACAGGTCGTTGTTTTCGGTTCCCGTCCCGTGGGCGTTGATGTAATCAATGTCTTGTGGTTGCAGTCCGGCGGTTTGCAGGACGTTTTGCATGGCTGCTGCAGCGCCTTCGCCGTCGGGTGAGAGCGCTGTCAGGTGGTAAGCATCGTTGGCATTGCCGTAGCCTGTCAACTCACACAGGGGTTCCCTCTCCCCCAGTGCTGCCTCCGACTCCAGCACAAGAAAGGCGGCGCCTTCACCCAGGTTCAGCCCGCGGCGCCGTGCGTCAAAAGGTTTGCAGGCCTCAGGGTCAACGATCATCAAGGCATGAAAACCGTTGAGCATGGTTTTGCCCAGTGCATCGGTGCCTCCCGCCAGTACGCGGTCCAGCAAATTGTGGCGGATCATCCGCGCCCCGTTCATGATGGCATTGGCCGCCGAGGAACAGGCGGTGTTGATGGTCGTGCGGTAACCCCTGATACCCAGTGTTTCCGCAATGAACCGGGTGCTGTGTCCCCAGTCCTGTGATTCGATAAATTCGTTGCGGCTGTCGTTACTCAAAAAATCTTTCAGGTAAATTTCCACATTGCGCAGGGCCTCGGCCGTGGTGCCCGACAGCAGACCCGTTCGCAATCCGGCACTTTGAAAATCCGCTTGCGCCACCGCTTCCCTGGCAGCCATCAGTCCCAGCAGTGCCGCCCGGCTGAGCCCTTTTGCGTCAGAGGCATCCGCCATCTCCAACAGTTACGTGTCCGTAAAGGGCACCTCCCCTGCCATGAGTTCGCCGGCCAGGCGGGTTTTCAGGAAACGGATGGGGCTGATACCGGATTTCCCGGCAAGGAGGTTTTGGCTGTTCTGTTCCACACCCACCCCCAGCGCCGACACAATGCCCATGCCCGTCACAAATACCCGGTTACCGACTGCTGCCATAAACTGTACTGATCTTAAATAAGGTGGTAAAACTACCAAATAGTTGGATTAAACTTTTCCAAAGTTCGGAACTTTGGAAAAGTTCCTCAAATCACATCCGTTCCCTTTTTGATGAGCCACAGCTTGCCCATGTTTTCGTAAAAGCGCTCCACGGGCAGTTTGGTTTCCATCACGCTGTTGAAGAAGTTGTATTTGTTGTAGTCGTGGTCGATGATCCTGTCCTTCATCTGCCGGTAGTAAACGGTGCCCGGCATGGGCGTCAGGATGGTGTAGCCGGCGTATGTCACCCGGTGCGAGTGGGCGTATTCCGCCAGCGCCTTGAAGTCGTCCTCGTCGTAAACGGGTGGCACCACGTAATTGCCGCGCAGCAGGATGCCGTTGTCGTGGAAAATGTCGATGGCCTTGTGGATCATTTTGGCTTCCGACTTTTTGTTGTACAGTTCCAGTTCTTCGTCCCGGAACGACTCAAAACCGGTGATCACCACTTTCAACCCTGCTTTGGCCAGCTTTTCGATGAGTTCAGGGTGATTGACGGCTGTGTCAGCCCGGATGTCCATGATGTACTCCTTGCGGATGCCTTCCTCCTGGATGCGGTCGAACAGCTTGTCCATGAATCCGATATTCACAACGGTGTTGGCATCGGCAAAGCGGACGATGTCGTAATCGATGAGCTTCAGTTCCTCGATGAGGCTTTCGATGCTGCGTTGAAAATATTTCCCCTTGTGTTCTTTCCAGATGGAACAAAACGAGCAACTGTAAGGGCATCCCAATGACGAAAAGAGGTAGGTGGTAGGCCCCGGGCTTTTGCCCACAATGTATGTCTGGCGCCAGCGTTCCAGGTGACTGCGGTCGGGCATCAAAAAGTGCTCGCCGGCAGGGTCGTAAACATGAGGAAGACTCCCCGTAAAATGGTAAGCCTTTTCGTTGTTGAGCCAAATGCCTTTGACCTGTTCCGGCGACTGTCCGGTTTCCAGTGCACGGATGACTTCCCTGAAAACAAAAGCCGAATGGCCCGGACAAACAATGTCCACCGCCGGATCGTCGAAATCCTGCGGGATGAGGGTGGCGTGCACTCCGCCGGCCACGGTGTAAATGGAAGGGTCGAACTTTTTAACTGTCCTGAGAATGTCCAGGGAGGCGTACAATTCCGAAGTGATGGTGGTCACGCCCACCACATCGGGGCGGTGTTTTTCAAGGAGGTCTTCCACCATTTTTTCCAGGGGCGGTGCGTCCGGGTTCAGGTCGTACTCGCCTTTGGTATCGAAAACCGTCACGTCGTGGTCTTTCACTGCTGCCGCGATGGTGAGCAGTCCCAAAGGCGGGCCGATGAGTTTTTTGTGGATGAAATACTGTGCTTCCTCCGGCGCCGATGCCAGGATCATGTTCTCGGGTGAGCGGGGCGGGTTGATCAGCAGTATTTTCATGGTGTCATTTTAAGTGGCTACAAAAGTGCGGAAAAATAATGAAACCGGAGGAGAGCAATTTGCGGCTTTCCGGGACAGGCTCTTTCCGGGAAACAGCCCTGAAGGTGTTATTTCGGTTACCATGCAAACCAAATTTTGAATATTTTCGCAGCATATTCTTCCCGAAGATGAAAGAAAAAGAAATACGAGTGAATTTCAAGCCGCAACAGCTTGTGGTTTACGTGGAAAAGGAAGACGGCTCCTACGGTCAGATGGTCACGGGCTCCTACCTTTCCAAGCATTACCTGGACGATTTCTTCGACAAGATCAGGAAATGGGACAAGACGCTGAAAGAACAACTGAAAAAGGGAGAGATCAGCCCGGTGTATTACTACCTGATCATGCGTGAATTCGGCGAAGGTGACCTGGCTTCGCGGGTAGGCATCTCACGCCGTGCATTGAAAAAACATTTCACCATGGACGGCTTTAAACAGATGAAACTCTCGCTGGTAAAACGTTATGCCGAAGCCTTCGACATCCCGGTATCGGCCCTTTTCCATTTTACCGTAGTGAGCGAAAAAGATGCCGGCAAACTGTCGGTGAGTTTTGAAGAATCGGAGAATCCCTACTTCAGCCTGTCAAAAATTGAACTGGCGGAGCCGGAGAAGAAAGACTAACACAGAAGCATCAGATGAAAGAAATTAATTTTGAACATAAAATGGCAGCCCACTGCGAAACGGGCACCGTCAAAGCCTTACTGAACCACTCAGGACTGGACATCACCGAAGCCATGGTCTTCGGCATTGCCAGCGGCATTTTTTTCGGCTATCTCGAATCGGCCAACTTCCCCTTACCCAGCTTCATCGTCCGTAACAAGCCGGGGTCCATCCGCACCAACATTTCCAAACGTTTGGGCATCAAATTCAACACACAGAAATTCCGATCGGCTGAGGCGGGCGAAGCAGCACTGGACAAGCTCATCAACGCCAGCATTCCCACGGCGGCACAGGTTGATTTTTACTATATGGAATACATGCCCGATTGGCAGCGGGTACACATCAACGTGCATTTTGTGAATGTCGTCGGACTGAACGAAAAAAACTACCTGCTCAGCGACAGCTATTTCCCCAAAAAGTCGGAACTGGCGAAAACCACCTTCACCAAGGCGCGTTTTGTGGGAGGCTACATGGCACCCAAAGGATTTATTTTTTATCCGGAACACATTCCCGGCAACATTGATTTTGTGCCGGCCATCCGCAAAGGCATCAAAAAAGCAGCCCGCGACATGACCAGGCTGCCCGTGCCCTTCATCGGCGTGAAAGGCATCCGCAAGTTTGCCAAAAAAGTCGTCACCTGGCCCGGCAAGGCCCGCGACATCGATCACCTGTCGCACGAGATCATGAAAATCAACATCCTGCTCGAGGATCAGGGCACCGGCGGGGCGGGTTTCCGCTTTCTTTACGCCACCTTCCTGCAGCAGGCAGCACAGCTTCTCAAAGACGGGCAACTGGAAGGCATGTCCAAAAGGATGATGGCCATCGGCGACGACTGGCGAAATATTTCTTACTTTGCGGCCAAAATCGGAAAACAACGCGACCTGGGGTCCGAAAGGCTGAATGAGCTGAGCGAAATGATCAACAACATGGCCGACCAGGAACAGGCATTCTTTTCCGAACTGTACAAAATGGCAAAGTAAAACACATGAGAGCAACCAACGATACGGACCTCAACCAACTGAAGAAAGAAGTCAAGGAGGTTATCATCAAAACACTGAACATTAGCAAACTCAAGCCCGATGATGTGGATGACAGTGCCCCCTTGTTTGCTCCTGACAATCCTTTCGGACTGGATTCGGTGGATGCCATCGACATTGTGATGACGGTCCAGAAGCATTTTGACGTGCGCATTGATGACCAGAACACCGCCAGGGATGTGCTGGAGTCCATCAACTCGCTGGCCGGGTTTATCTACCGGAAAAGAAACCAGTAAAAATGATTTGTTAACCATTCCACTGACCGATGAAACATTCGTACCTGCTGGCCGGAATCACATCGGGAGACTTCAGGCAGATGCTTGCCAGGAACGGTTTTTCGGCGCATCCGCGCAAATTGCCCCGCCTGCTTTTCCTCACCCAGAACGCCCTCTGGGCATCGGCTTTAAAGGCCCGCGAAAAGCGCAAATTCGGCCGGGCCGTCAGCAGCTTCTGCCCGCCTGCCGACCCCGTCTTCATCATCGGCCACTGGCGTACCGGCAGCACACTGCTCCACCAGTTGATGAGCCTCGACGACAAGCTGGTAAGCCCCAACGTGCTGCAGGTTTCGGTGCCGGACAGCTTCCTTGTTTCTGAAAAATATTACGCCGCGGTGATGTCAAAGGTAATGGGTTCCACCCGGCCCATGGACAACGTCAAACTGGGTGTGTACGAGCCCCAGGAAGACGAATACGCCCTGCTGAAACTGTCGGCGGGGTCGCCGCTGGAGAAACTCATTTTTCCCGAAAACAACAACTATTTCCTGGTGGATTACACGGACTTTATTCCTGCCACGGAAAACCTGGCGAACTGGAAAAACAGCTTAAACACCTTTTGCAAAAAGCTCAGCCTCATTAACAACCGGCAGGTGCTGCTGAAGAATCCGTTCCACTCCATGCGCATTCCGCTGCTGCGGGAAATGTACCCCGGCGCCCGCTTCATCCACATCCACCGGCACCCGTACGAAGTGGTGCCTTCAACAATCCACATGTGGGATGTGGTGGGACGGCAGAACGTCCTCAAAGGCAAAGCCGTCAAACCAAAAGCGGAAGAAGTGGCTACGGTGCTCAACCGCATGCTCGACTACGTGGACAGGCACTGGAAGGATATTCCCGGAAACCGAAGGACGGAGATTGCTTTCAGCGAACTGGAAAAGAACCCGGCGGAGAGCCTCAAAAAGATTTACAACGACCTGGAAATGGAAGCCGCGCCCACGTTTTGGGAAAAAGTCAACCAATGGATTGAAGGCATCGCCGGTTACCGGAAAAACGCCTACCAGCTTACTGAGGTTGATAAGGAAACCATCCGGAAGTTAACGAAAAAGCATTTTGACAAATACGATTACAAAAACTAAGAAGGAAGGAAAAACTGTGAAAATAAAACTCATTTACCCCGGATGGCCAAAATTGAAGAACCAGACGGAGTTCAACCTGCCCCCGCACGGGCCTGTCGTGTTTGCCGCTGCACTGCCTGCCGGTGTGGAAATTGAGTTCACCGACGAAAACATGCAGAGCGTTAACTTTGACGACACCGCTGATCTGGTGTGCATTTCCATGATGCTTACTTCACAGGTAAAACGCGGCTGGGAAATTGCAGACAATTTTCGCGCACGCGGCCAGAAAGTACTGTTCGGAGGCATCTCCACCATGCTGCATGCCGAAGAAACCCTGCAGCACGCCAACAGTGTTTTCATGGGCGAAGCCGAGGGGCACATGGAAGAAGTACTGGCCGACCTGCAAAAAGGGCGACTGAAAAAACTCTACAATTTCATGGGTAAACAGCCCGGCACCCAGCTCATCGGGCCGGCGCGCCGCGACCTGCTGGAACGCGACCTTTACTACCACAAAGGGGTGCAGATGGTGGACCTTTTCCATGCTTCGCGCGGATGCAAATTCAACTGTTATCCCTGTGCCGTTTCCTTCCTCGGAGGACGTAATTTCCGCGCACGCCCTTTCGAGCGCATCGCAGAAGAACTGGACACCATCGACAATAACCGCCTGTTCGTGGTGGACAACACCCTGGCGCAGGACAAGGAATGGACCAAAGAGTTGTTTCGCACCATGATCCCTTTCAGAAAAAAATGGTGCAGCCACACCATTCACGACGATCCCGATGTGCTCGACCTGGCAGCTCAGGCCGGTGCCTGGTATGTTTACCAGGCCGTTTTCGACACTTCGGATTACATCAAAGAACGGGTCAAACGCTACCACGACCACGGCATCGGCGTGGAAGGAACCATCCTGCTGGGCATGGACAACCAGACCGAAGACGACATCAAACGGCTGCTGGATTTTCTGGGGGAGATCAATCTGGACCTGGCCGAGTTCACTGTCCTGACACCTTTCCCCGAAACCAAGTCTTACGACGACATGCTCAAAGAAGGCCGCATCTTCGACCACGACTGGAACCACTACACGGCCGACACTGTGGTGTTCAAACCCCGCCACATGTCGCCCGAGCGCCTGCAGGAGCTTTACCACTATGCCTGGGACAGTTTTTACGCTACCGAAAGCCAGGAACAAAAAATGTTCAAGCTGATGATGAAGGTGGTGGAAAAAGAAATGGAAGACGGCACTTACCGCAAACCGCGCAAAGACCTGATGGAAACCAGTTTCGGAAAAACCCTCGACAGATAGAATCCGCAGCGATGAAAACCGATGACAAATACGTTGACCGGCACTACCATTTCAAAGGCAAGTGGGACGTCCCCGGCCTTTGCGGGCTGAAGATTGTCCGCAAAGCGGGACAAACGGTTGTGATTGCCACCAACCTCTACGACGAGAATCCCGGCACTTCCATCTCGCGCTGGTCGGCCCAACTGGCCGACTCCGTTTGCAGGGATTTTGACATCCCGCCCGGCGAACTGCTTTTCATCGAGCGCAACCCCGACATCCATTCCCGCCTGGCGTTTTACCAGGAAACCTTTGACATCGTCAGTTTTGACCGGGTGGACGGCCGGTTTGCCAACCCTGTCTGGAAGCGCATTTCCCACGAAGAAGTGGATGAACTGACAGGAAAGTAAAAACACCGGGAAGCTGTCGGCGGGGCTTACCCTTCTAAACTTTTCCAAAGTTTGGAACTTTGGAAAAGTTTAGAGACTGTTTAAATTTCGTTTTTAGAATTTATTATCGTGTATTTTTCGTCAGATCGAGGCATTTTTGAGACAGTATCTGGCGGAAAAGACGCATAATAAAACTGAAGGATGAACTTTAAACAGTCTCTAACTACCTTAGTTTATTTACATTTGCAGGTAAACAATTTTTGCATGCCGAGGCCTCCTGAAAACACTGTTTCCGTTTCATCCCTTTCCGGGAAAGAAGCAACCGTCAGGAGCGGCACCAAGAAAAAAAATACGCTCCTGTGGCTGACCCTGACCATGATTCTGTTGCCTGCGCCTGCCGCAGTTCAGGCCCAGGCAAAAGTCTTCACCCAAACCGTCCGCGGCAAGGTCACCGACCGCGACACCCGCTCCGGTCTGCCCAACGCTTCGGTGGTCCTGCTCAACTCCGATCCCCTCAAAGGCACCTCCACCGACCTGGAGGGCAATTTCATCCTCAAAGATGTTCCGGTGGGAAGTCAAAGCATCAGCGTGAGTTACACCGGCTACCAGACCGTGGTCTTGCCGGATGTTCTCGTCAGCACATGAAAAGAAATCGTCCTGGAAATCCAGCTTAAAGAACTGGTGGAAACCATGAAAGAGGTAGAGATTGTTGCCGACTACCGCAAAGACCGTCCGCTCAACCCCATGGCAGTGGTCAGCGCCCGCTCTTTCACCCTTGAAGAAACCAATAAATATGCCGGTTCTTACGGTGACCCTGCCCGGATGGCGGCCAACTACGCGGGTGTGGTGTCGGCACGCGACAACCGCAACGACATCGTCATCCGCGGCAACTCGCCCATCGGTTTGCAGTACCGGCTCAACGGTGTGGAGATCACCAATCCCAACCACTTCGGTGCCTCAGGCACTACCGGCGGCCCCATCACCATGCTCAACACCAACCTGCTGGCCAACTCCGATTTCCTCACGGGCGCTTTTCCGGCAGAATACGGCAATGCCCTCTCCGGAATTTTCGACCTGAAGATGCGTACCGGCAATGCCGGCAGGCGTGAGTACTGGGCAGAGCTGAGCTGGAACGGCCTTGAGTTCGGACTGGAAGGACCTTTTTCCAAAAATTCACCGGCCACTTACCTGGCAGCTTACCGCTATTCCATCACCGACCTTATTGAAAAGATGGGCATCGACCTGAAGGAAAGCGCCCGCTACCAGGATTTGTCCTTTAACCTGAATTTTCCACTCAAAAAAGCAGGTGTCATCAGTTTGTTCGGCCTGGGGGGTACCAGTGGCATCGACAGGCTGGACTCCGACGAAGCACCGCAGGACTGGACTTTTGCCACGCATGGCGAAGACCTGCGATCGGAAAGCGCCCTGTTTGCCACAGGACTGTCGCACCTTTACTATTTTAATAGCGGAACCAGCCTCACCACCAGGCTTTCGGTGACGGGCAGCCAGGTGGAAACACAAATTGACACCTTCAGCATCAGCAGCCCGCAAGCGTTTCTGAGGAACGGTGAAAAGTCATCGGAAATGAAATATGAGCTGTCCTCTCACTTTTCCAACAAGTTCAATGCCTCCAACGTGCTTGAGGCAGGATTTATCCTGCAGTTTTACGATGTAAACTTCGCCGATAGCATCTACTTTAAAGGGGCGTACAAGCAACAAACGGGAAGCCGGTCTTCGTTTTCCCTGCTGCAGGCTTATGTCCAGTGGCTGCACCAGTTCAGCAACGGTTTTTCATCCTACCTGGGACTGCACTACCAGTATTTTACACTCAATAGCAGCCAATTGCCCGAACCCCGTGCCGGGCTGAAGTGGGCCGTCAATCCACGGCATACCCTCAGCCTGGGCCTTGCTCTTCAAAGCCAGATGCAGGCGCGGGTAATGTATTTTGTGCAAACGCCCCTGCCGGACGGCGGTTACGCGCTCACCAACAAAAACATGGATTTTTCCAAAAGCCTGCAGGCGGTGCTGGGTTACGATTACCTGATCAACGAATACTTCCGCATCAAGGCCGAGACTTATTACCAGTGGCTGTACGACATCCCGGTGAAGGAAAGCATCCCGCAATACGCCATCCTGAACGAGGGTACGGAGTACTTTGTGGACCGCATGGACAGCCTGGTGAACCTGGGTACGGGTACCAATTACGGGCTGGAACTGACGCTGGAGAAATTCCTGAACCGCAATTATTTCTTCCTGCTGACAGCCTCCCTGTTTCAGTCGCAGTACAGGGGGTACGACGGGCAAACACGTAACACTTCCTTCAACAGCAACTTTGTGGTCAATGCCGTAGGCGGTTACGAACTGCCGTTCGGCAAGCGGAAGAACAGGGCGCTCATTTTAGGATTACGCATGACCTGGTCAGGGGGCAGGCCCTACCTGCCTTACGATCAGCAGGCTACCGTTGAGGCTGGCTATCCGGTTTACGATTGGGAAAATGCCTACCAGTTTCGGTATCCCGACTATTTTCGCACCAGTTTGCGCGTGGGCCTGCGCCGCAACGAGCGCAAATTCAACGTGATTTTCCTCATCGACCTGCAGTATCGCGCCAACTACACTTACATTTACCTTTACAGGATCGACGTCACCAACGGCGAAATCGTTAAAGATTTTAAAATGGGATTGTACCCCAATTCGACGGTACGCTTTCAGTTTTAGGGAAGTGTCGGGAACAAAAGCACGTTCGTTACGCCGGTTAGCGGAGCTGCGAAACTCAAGAGAAAAGCTGTTTTTGTTTGAAAAAGGTCTCCACCGCTCTGTTCTTCAGCAATAAACCCGTTCCCTGAATTTTTAGATATTTGCCGACAGAAAAGGTGGAGAAAGACTTTTCTGAAACCGGACAAAATCAAACGCCTTGAAGATTGCCGTCAACACCAGATTACTGCTGAAGAATAAACTGGAAGGTATCGGATGGTTTACTTTTGAAGCCATGAGGCGGATTGTCAGTGCCCATCCTGAACACGAGTTCTTTTTCCTTTTCGACCGGCCTTACGACGAGTCTTTCATCTTCGGCAAAAACGTAACACCTATTGTCACCGGCCCGCAGGCCAGGCATCCTGTCTTACATTATCTTTGGTTTGAACATTCGGTTCCGCGGGCACTTAAAAAGATCCGGCCGGACATCTTTGTTTCGCCCGATGCCTACCTTTCGCTGAAAACTGACGTCAAAACCCTGCTGGTCATTCATGACCTCAATTTTGAGCATTACCCCGAAAACATGCCGGTGCTGGTACGCCGCTACTACAAATATCTCACCCCCCGCTTTGCACGGAAAGCCACACGCATTGCCACGGTTTCCGATTTTTCAAAGCAGGACATCGCCAGGCAGTATGGCATCGGGGCCGGAAAAATCGACGTAGTTTACAACGGTGCCAACGAGCACTTCAGACCTGTTTCCGGAGAGATAAAAAAGGCTACAAAACAGGAGCTTACCGGTGGTAAAAACTATTTTGTTTTCATCGGGGCACTCAATCCGCGCAAAAACCTGGCCGGACTTTTCAGAGCCTTCGAGCTTTTTAAAAGTCAGACACAAAGTGACGTAAGACTGGTAGTGGTTGGTGAAAAAATGTGGTGGACGGGCGAGCTTAAATCAGCCTTTGAAAACATGCAGTTCAAAGACGAAGTCGTGTTCACAGGCAGGTTGGAGATGGACGATCTGTACCGCGTCATCGGTTCGGCACTGGCCCTGACCTACGTTTCGCTTTTCGAGGGTTTTGGCATCCCCATCGTTGAGGCATTTTTTGCCGAAATACCCGTCATCACGTCCAATGTCACCTCCATGCCCGAAGTGGCAGGAGAGGCTGCTTTGCTGGTTGACCCTTTCCGGGCTGAGGACATTGCAGATGCCTTAAAAAAAATTACTTTTGACCCCGATTTAAGGGAAGAACTGATTGCAAGAGGCCGACAACGCAGCATGCTGTTTTCGTGGGATAAAACGGCTGCAAACCTTTGGCAGTCCATCGAAAAAACATTGAACCAAAACCAAACACCATGAACGTTTTAATTTTAGGCGCGGGGGGCCGGGAACATGCACTGGCATGGAAAATTGAACAAAGCCCCAAAACAGACCAATTGTTTGTTGCGCCCGGAAATGCAGGAACAAGAAACCTGGGCACAAACTTACCCGTGGACCTGAATGATTTTAAAGCAATTGGCATGCTGGTGGTTGAAAAAGACATTGACATGGTTGTGATCGGCCCCGAAGTGCCGCTGGTCAACGGTATTTCCGATTACTTTCTTGCAGATAAAATACTGAAAAATATTCCCGTCATCGGGCCGGTAAAGGCAGGTGCCATGCTGGAAGGCAGCAAGGATTTTGCCAAAGCGTTTATGAAGAAGTACGGCATCCCCACGGCAAGTTTTAAGACCTTTTCTTCGGAAAACCTGGAAGAAGGTTTTGCTTTCCTGGAGCAACTGAACCCGCCCTATGTGTTAAAAGCGGATGGACTGGCTGCCGGCAAGGGCGTACTCATCATCAATGACCTGAAAACGGCCAAAGAAGAGCTGTCGGCCATGATCTCGGGAGGGAAATTCGGCGAGGCTTCGGCAAAGGTCGTGATTGAGGAATTCCTGGACGGCACCGAACTCTCGGTCTTTGTCCTCACCGATGGCAATACCTACAAGCTGTTACCCGAAGCCAAAGACTACAAGCGCATCGGCGAGGGGGACACCGGCCTCAATACAGGGGGCATGGGCTCGGGTTCTCCGGTGTCTTTCGCCAACGAAGAATTTATGGAAAAAGTAGAGTCGCGCATCATCCGCCCCACCATCAACGGTTTACGGTCTGAAGGCATAACTTACAAAGGTTTTATCTTTTTCGGTCTCATCAATGTTGACGGCAACCCGATGGTGATCGAGTACAACTGCCGCATGGGCGACCCTGAGGCCGAGTCGGTCATCCCACGTATCCATAGCGACCTGCTCGATTTATTTATTGCAGTGGGCAACAGTAGGCTGGCGGATGAAAAAATCGAATTTGACGACCGTTGTGCCGCTGCCATCATGCTTGTCTCAGCCGGGTACCCAGGGAAATACGAAACCGGAAAAAAGATCAGCGGCATCGAAAACCTCAGCAATTGCATCCTGTTTCATGCCGGCACGGCCACCGACATCGAAAACGACTCGGTAAAGACCAGTGGTGGCAGGGTGATTGCCGTAACGGCATACGGGCAGACCATGGACGAGGCACTGAAAAATGCCTACTCAACCGTTGAAACGATCGACTTCGAAGGAAAGTACTACCGGAAGGATATCGGATTTGACCTGCGGGGCGAAGAGTAAAACATGCAATGCCCGGAAAAGTCAAAAACAAAAAGACCACGCAACAAGGAAAGGAAATAAAGACTTTGCGCCCTGGCGGCTTTGCCGGAACCGGTAAAGACGGCTGTCTGGTTTATTGCAGACCGCTTACATTGTAAGACACTCACATGCTGAGATATTTTAACAAAGGCTACTTTTCGCGCACCCTGGTGCTGCTGTTTTTTGCTGTAATACTGTGGGTGCCGGCATTCCTGCTTCCGACAGAAACTGCAGTTCCTGAAAACGCGGCACCGCTCTACCGCCTGCTTTTATTGCTGACAGGCTGCTGCATTTATCTTCAGCTTGCGGTTGCCTTCGTGTTGTCCATGGCTTCCGCGCTACTGCTGAACCAATTGGCTGCAAATTCCGACCTGACGGAAAAAACCTCCCAGTGGGGGATTCTGCTCTACGTTCTTATGATTTCGGCCCTGGTCAGCCAAACGGCCATGACACCCCTGGTGTTTGTCAACTTCTTCATGCTTCTCTCGCTGCATTTTCTGTTTGACGGTACCGAAGCCAAAGACCCCATCCCGGCGGTACTCAACGCCTCTTTGATGCTGGGAATTGCAAGCTTGTTTTATTTGCCGGCCGTACTGTTCATTCTCCTGTTGTGGGTCGCCTTTGCGGTGTTCCACATCAACCAGTGGCGAAACTTCGCAGTTTCCGTTATTGGCACAAGCATCCCTTTAGTTTTTACCTACGTGTGGTATTTCTGGTACGACCGCAGCACCGAAGCTGTTGACTTGTTCCTCGCTTCCCTGACGCCGCGTTTACCCGGATTGTCCGGTATCTGGCCATTTGACAGACTGATCGCCGTCATTTTGTTTTTGTTCATTCTTGTGGCAGCCCTCAAAGTCAACGGCGGGCTGATGGAAAAAAAGATTAACCTTCGCCACGTGCAGGTGGTCCTGCTCAATTATCTTATCCTGACACTGGCCATGACTGTTTTTTATTCACCGGAAAGCGGCACAGGACTGGCCATTGCCATTCCCGCCGCGCTGGTACTGGCTGCCGCAATGGCCGAAGCGAAAAAACTGAAGTGGTACGAATGGACGGTCAGGCTGACATTTATCCTCGTATTACTGAACCAATACCTCCACCTGTTTTATGCTGCTTAGTTACCACACAAAGGATAAGATTGAAGCCGGATGCGACGAAGCCGGACGGGGCTGCCTTGCCGGGCCTGTTTTTGCCGCGGCGGTGATCCTGCCTCCAGACTTTGAGAGCGAGTTGCTTAACGACTCCAAAAAGCTGAACGAAAAACAACGTTACCTGCTCAGGGAACTGGTGCAGGAACAAGCAATAAGCTGGGCCGTTGCCCAGGTTGAAGCTGAAGAAATTGACGAGATCAACATCCTCAACGCCTCGTTTCTGGCCATGCACCGTGCTATCGAAAAACTGGATAAAACACCGGAACTGCTGCTTATTGACGGGCCACGGTTCAACCCCTTCGGAAAAACCCCCTTTCATTGCATTGTCAAAGGCGATGGCAAGTACCTTTCCATTGCAGCGGCTTCCATCCTTGCCAAAACCTATCGCGACGATTTTATGAAAAAAGCCCATGCCGGCTATCCGGTTTACGGCTGGAACCGCAACAAAGGTTATCCGACAAAATCCCACAAAATGGCGATCATTGAGCACGGCCTCAGCACATTGCACCGGAAGACCTTTAATTACCAGTTGCAGCTCAAACTGGATCTTTAAGCCGGAACCGTCAAACCAAAAATCAGCCCTGCCGGCAAGCCCGCTGATTTTTTGGTACAAAACAAGTATCTTTGTCGCGCGAAACGGCCGCGGCCCAAAACAGAAAGGAACTGAAAATGAAGGACAGACCACTGATTCTTGTTACCAACGATGACGGACACCGTGCTCCGGGACTACGAAAGCTGATCGAACTGATGCGCGAACTGGGCGAAGTGGTGGTCATTGCTTCGGAACACAGCATGTCGGGCATGGCCCACGCCGTGACCATCCAGACCCCTTTGCGGCCCCGGCTGGTTTGTGAGGAAGACGGTTACCGCGAATTTGTCAGCAACGGCACACCCGTTGACAACGTCAAGCTGGGCAAGCACTCAGTCCTGCTGGATCGCTGGCCCGACCTGGTGGTTTCGGGTATCAACCACGGTTCCAATGCCTCCATCAATATCATTTACTCGGGCACCATGGGTGCGGTACTCGAGGCTGCCATCGACAACATCCCGGCCATCGGCTTTTCGCTGGACGATTTCAGTCACAATGCCGATTTCAGTCATCTCGACAGCTACATCAATCAAATCACCCAAAAGGTGCTGAACGAAGGCCTTCCCGAAGGAGTGAGTCTCAATGTGAACTTCCCCAAAGCTTCCGGCCGGCCGATCAAAGGCATAAAGGTTTGCCGG
Organism: Bacteroidota bacterium; assembly: GCA_024276895.1. Classification (GTDB taxonomy): domain Bacteria; phylum Bacteroidota; class Bacteroidia; order Bacteroidales; family F082; genus B6-G9. The sequence continues at coordinate 8,050 of JAJRWG010000313.1, read as the reverse complement.
CAGGCCAAAGCCAGATGGGTCGAGGATTTTGAAGAACGAACTGACCCTTACGGAAGAAAGTACTACTGGATGGGTGGTAAATTTGAGAACGGTGACGGCCGTCCCAACACCGATGAAAAAGCGCTGGAAGAAAATTACGTTTCGGTTGTCCCGGTGCATTTTGATTTTACGGCGCACCGTTTCATTGACCAGTTGAAATTTTAAAACATAAAATGAACCTGCCGGAAATACTGAAGAAAGATCATTTTCTGACGGGCCTGATCATCGGCCTCGTGCTGCCATTGGCTTTTTACTGTATCCTCTGGCTTCTGGATGGGGCACTCTTCCGTCTTCTGAACTTCCACCTGACCCGTTCGCATCACCTGCTGTATCTGTTAAGCCTGGCAGTTAACCTGTTGCCCGTCCGCTATTACCTTGTCAAACTCAAATTTGAGAAAACCGGACTGGGAGTGCTGCTGGTTACGGCTGTGGGGGTATTGCTTTATTTTTACCTGTACTTTCAACATTGATGCAGCCATGAAGTACTACATCATTGCCGGTGAAGCCTCCGGAGACTTGCATGCCGCCAATCTGATGAAAGCCATCCGTGCTGTTGACGAACAGGCACACTTCAGGTTTTGGGGCGGCGATCTGATGGCTGAACAAGGGGGCAAACCGGTGAAACACTACCGCGACCTGGCCTTCATGGGCTTTGTTGAAGTGGCGGCCAACCTGCGCACCATTCTGAAAAACATTGCCTGTTGTAAAACCGACCTGCTGGACTACCATCCCGACCTGCTGATCCTTGTGGACTACCCCGGTTTCAACCTGCGCATTGCCCGTTTTGCCGCCAAAAAAGGCATCCGTGTGGTGTACTACATTTCGCCGCAATTGTGGGCATGGAAACAGTCGCGGGTGCACAGCATCAAAAAATCGGTCGACAAAATGCTTGTTATTCTTCCCTTTGAGAAAGATTTTTATGCCCGTTTCGGGATGGATGTTGACTTTGTCGGCCATCCCCTGCTGGATGCACTGGCAGCCGAAGAAAATGTTGACCGGAAAACATTTCTTGCAAAGAACGGCCTCGACGAAAGGCCTGTTGTGGCTTTACTTCCGGGCAGCAGAAAGCAGGAAGTAAGCAGGATGATGGAGATCATGCTTGGGGTTACCGGTCGTTTTCCCGGCCACCAGTTTGTCGTTGCGGCTGTCGGAAGCCTGCCTGTTTCGTTTTATGAAAAACTCATCGCCGGAAGGCCTGTGAAGGTACTGCGCGACCAAACCCATGCCCTTTTAAAGCACGCCGAAGCCGCACTGGTCACCTCCGGAACGGCTACCCTTGAAACTGCGCTGATGGGCGTACCCGAGGTGGTGTGCTACAAGGGCAACCGCCTCTCGTACGAAATAGCCAAAAGGATCATCCATGTAAAATACATTTCGCTGGTGAACCTCATCATGGATCGTGAGGTGGTGAAAGAACTGATCCAGCACGAGTTGACTCCGATAAACCTCGGTGACGAGTTGGACAGCCTCCTGAACGACAAGCAGCTAAAGGACAGGATCAAAAAGGATTACGTGGAATTAAAAGAGAAACTCGGCAAGCTGGGAGCTTCCGAAAGAGCTGCAAAGATTATCGTTGATTTTGCTGCAGCCAGCAAACAGGCTGCCACGGACTTTTCACCGGATGCCGTTTGCGTGACGAATACAGGGGTTCAAAAGAAATGACTCGCTGATTCCCTAAAAACTTCTTACCTTAGTGCTCCCTTTCAAAACATGACATCATGTTCTGGTCAACAAGGCCGTTTGTTCGTGCTTTGATTTTCCTGCTGACAGGAATTGTGGCGGGGTACTTTGCACCACCGTCCCGGTCTGCTCTGTTTTTTTTTCGCCACGGGAAGCGCCATCCTGGTATTGCTGCTGTTTTCTGTTCAGCAGGCCCGCAGCAGGCAGGCATACAAAAGAAGATGGCTTTCGGGCCTCAGCATTGGTTTACTCATCGCCATCACAGGGTTTTTGCTGGTGAAACTGCAAATGGCATCTGAAGATCACCCCTTCAATCCCGAAACCAGTGAATTCATTGCCGAAGTAGTGGGCGAGCCTTCTCCCACAGAACGGACGGTGAAAGTGCTGTTACAGATTCAATCCGCCATCGCCGACAGCAGCTTTGAGGAAAAAGTCCGGATAATGGCTTTTTTTGAAAAAGACAGCAGCAGTCTTGCACTGCAATTTGGTGACAGGCTGCTTTTTAACGGACGTCTGCAACCGATAAAAGGGCCGCAAAATCCCGGCGAGTTTGATTACCGGGCCTACCTCGCCCGCAACGGTATTCGCCGGTCGGTGTTTGTTGCCGCAGGGCGCTGGGAGCATCTGGGTAAATCCGATGGAAATTTTCTGAAAAGCTCAGCAGCACAGTTGCGTTACTTCCTGTTGAAATCGCTGAGAGAGAACTGCCTCCACGGAAAGGATTACAACGTTGCTGCTGCCATTTTGCTCGGCTACGACAACCTGATGGAAAAGGAAACCGAGCAGGATTTTGTCACAGCCGGCGCCATGCACATCCTTTGCGTGTCGGGGTTGCATGTGGGTGTGATTTACCTGGTGATGAACCTGCTGCTGGGTTTTCTCAACCGAAACCGGTTTCAACGAATCCTGAATGCCATCCTGTTACTGCTTTTCGTCTGGGCTTATGCATTACTGACCGGTCTGGCACCTTCGGTACAGCGTGCCTCGGTCATGCTTTCGGTTTTTATTGTCGGCAATGCCATCGGTCGCCGGACAAATGCTTACAACAGCCTGGCAGCGTCTGCTTTTTTGCTGCTGCTTTTTGACCCCTTGCTGATCTTTGACGTTGGTTTCCGGTTGTCTTACGCGGCAGTGACCGGCATTCTCGTTTTTTACCGGCCGGTTTACAAGCTGCTGTATCTTAAAAACCGCATCGCTGATAAAACCTGGTCGCTGATGGTGTTGTCATTTTCGGCACAGTTGGGAACTTTTCCTCTGGCAGCCCATTATTTTCATTTTTTCCCGACATATTTCCTGCTTACCAATTTGCTGGTGATGCCGCTTTCCTTCCTGATCATTACAACCGGCATGGCCTTCATGGCGGTTTCGTGGCTGCCTTTGCTGCCCAAGCTGCTGGGCGCTGTTCTTTCGGGATTGCTTTTCCTGCTGAACCATTCGGTTGCTCTGGTCAGGTACCTTCCCTTCCATGGCACGGGTGACTTATTTTTTCCATGGATAAAGATGCTGCTGGTTTACGCCCTCATCGTTTTGATATTTCTTTGGCTGAGCCAGAAAAATATACGGTTGCTGCTGCCAGTTCTGACCGTTAGTCTGGGGCTGCTGCTATTTCAAACCATCCGCAAATACAACGTCCTGAAACAAAAAAGAATAGTGGTTTACAGTATTCGCGGCAGCAGCGCTTACGACTTTGTTTCCGGCAACGAACATCTGCTCCTGTTAGATTCGGCGCTGATGGCGAATACCGGTAAACTGGAATATTTTTTGGCCAACAGCAGGCTGAAGTGGGGGTTGCGTCAACGGCAGGCTTTATTGGGTGAGAATGGTTTAAATGGCCCAAACGGTTTTTTTGCTGACAGTGAGTTTGCCGCCTTCGATGGATTTAAAATGGCCTTTGTGGATGGCTCGCAAAATTATTTTCCGGGTGATTTCGACAAGCTGCGGATTGACGCCATTTTCGTCAGGGGGAAAAGACAACTGCGACCTGATCAACTGAAGAAATGCTTTCGCGTGGAAAAACTTGTGCTGGACGGCTCCGTCCCCGGCTGGAAATGCAAACGGATTGAGCAGGAAGGAAAAGCAAAGGGTTTGCAGGTGTACAATGTGAACAAGCAGGGTGCTTTTGTCCTTGAACTGCCGTAAACAAAGATGGACTGGCAGAACGACTGCCTAAAAGCTTTTGCTATTGGTACATTTTTAGAGACTGTTTAAACTTCGTTTTTAGAATTTATGGCGTAATGGACAAAAAGGAGGCTACAAAGCTCTGTATTGCGCATTATTATTAGCTTTGAAGCAAATCAAAGGTTATGAATAAAATTTATGCTACCTTTAACGCCAGACAGCGCCTTGTCCATGCCCCGTAAAACAACAGAAAAAAGAAAATAAGCGGCTCGCGGCGTGGTCCGGACAGCGTCAGCGATTTTGAGTAATGCATCATACATTCTGATTATTGAAGGCAGAAACGATGAGCCAACAAGCATTAAAGAGAACTACAAGATATTATTCTTTTGGTGTGACGTAACTAATCAGTGTAGACGAAATGTATAGAATCATTGTAAAAAATCAGCAAATAAATCCCTTAAGTCCCCTTCTGGAAGGGGTGAAGGGGTAGGTAATAAACAATGTTATTTATTTGCTGATTTTTCTTTTGAAAAACCGACGTGCATTAGAATTCAATAATTCTCAGCAGAAATTCAAAAAATGAATAATCATGAAAACGAAAGCTATTTATTTACTCGGGATTTTACTTTTGTTTATGGCTAAAGGATTTCTAAATGCACAAAACACATTGTTTTTCTCAACCTATGGGAGCCCCTTTGGTGACGAGGAAATGGAGGCGCTTATTCAAACCTCCGACTCGGGGCTGTTAATCGGAGGGCTAACCGATTCTTTTAGCCCCGATGAAGACGCTGATCTATTGTTGCTGAAAACCGATATTAACGGCAACATATTATGGTCAAAAACCTACGGCGGAGCGTCTGATGATATGGCTACCGACATAAAAGAAACCCCGGATGGAGGTTTTATTGTAGTGGGATGGACGCAGTCTTTTGGTGCAACGGGTTATGATTTCTGGGTTTTAAAAACCGACAGTAAGGGTAAGCTGAACTGGGGAAAACGTTTCGGTGGCAACGGTGATGAGCAGGCCTGGTCAGTATCGGCAGATCATGACGCTTATTTCGTTGTTGGCGGCACAAATTCTTTTGGCGCAGGCTTGACGGATCTATGGGCATTAAAACTTGATCTTGACGGAAATATCATCTGGCAAAAGACATACGGAAGTGCAGGTGACGAGGCCCCTCCGGGTGATTACGACGAATACGTTGCAAGAGGACTAATTGATCAGAACGGCGATTACCTGATCTCTGGAATTACTGATGGCGTGGGGCACGGAGAAACCGATATTTATCTGGCAAAATTAAATCCGGCAAACGGCAACATTGCCTGGCAGTATGCTTATGGTGACATCGATGAAGAATCCAGCTGGAGTTTTGTGGAATCGCCTGCCGGAGGTTATTATCTACCGGGAAATACAGTCAATCCGGATACTTATGATGGCGATCTGTGGGTTGTTCTTGTGGATACATCAGGAGCTATTCAATGGCAAAAAACTTTTGGCATTAAATCAAAATGGGATGAGGCATTGAATGCAACTGCTTTGCCGGACGGCAGTATTGTGCTGGCATCCTATTTTGAACAAAACGCATCGAAATGGATTGCTTCGGCCGTTAAAATTGATTTATCCGGCAACTTTTTGTGGGCAAATCAATATAAAAAAGGAAATCTGGACTGGACGAATGCAGTGTATCCGCTGAATGATAACACCCTGGCCTTTATTGGCGTTACGACAAATACCTCCACATGGAATGAAGACCTCACTTTGTTCAGAACCAGCGCCGACGGTGATATTTCAGACTGCAATGTCATCACCGCAATTTCTCCCACGATAAATTCAACTGCTACAAGTCCGCAAAACATTAGTTTTTCCGTAAATAATACCACCGTAGCCCCGCAAAATACATCTGCTTCTGTTACCAGCGTCACGCTAACACAAAAGAATTTTTGTTCCGAGCTGATTTCTTCAGTCGTTTCCCGGCAGGGTTTCAATAATGTAACTCTTTATCCGAATCCTACTCAGGGAAACATTGTTGTTAAATTTAGTACAAACCAATCAAAAATAATCTCGGTATTAAGAAATCATCTCGGGCAGGAAATTGAAAGAAGAACCTGGCTGAATTCAGAGTCAATTCATTTTACCATTGAAGAAAGCCAGGGGATTTACTTTCTCGAATTACGCGATGACAATGGTAATATGAGCGTTGTCAAAGTTTTAAAATATTAGCTTTCAGATCGATACTGACAGAAGGAAACCCGAAAAAATGAGCAGCGGGTACATTAGGACTTTATTGCCTCACTTTGAAAGAGGTCAAGGGCTAAAACCCGGAATGAACACAAAGTTTCTTACAGCGCGTTGAAGGTACTGCAATGGAAAATCACATCAATTTCTTAGCTTTGCACTCTTTTTAAAAAACCAATCCGATGAAAAAAACGGCACTGAACGCCATGCATCGCCAGATGGGTGGCAAAATGGTAGCATTCGCGGGCTTCGACATGCCCGTTCAGTTTGAAGGCATCAACATCGAACACGAAACCGTCCGCACCAGGCTGGGTGTCTTCGACGTGTCGCACATGGGCGAATTCCGGGTGGAAGGCCCGCACGCCTTCGAACTTGTTCAGTACCTGACCACCAACGATGTGGCCGCGTTGACAGACGGCAAAGTGCAGTACAGTTGTTTCCCCAACGGCAAAGGCGGCATCGTGGACGACCTGCTGGTGTACCGCTTCAACGAAGAAGAATACCTGCTGGTGGTGAATGCCTCCAACATTGAAAAAGACTGGGCCCACGTGAATGTCCACAACAAGGTTGGTGCAAAACTGACCAATGCTTCCGACGACATTTCCCAGCTTGCCGTACAAGGCCCGATGGCGTTGAAAGCCATGCAAAAACTGACGGACGAACCCGTGGAAGACATGGCGCACTACACCTTTAAAGTGATTGAATTTGCCGGAGTAAAAGATATCATTTTTTCCACCACAGGTTACACCGGTTCAGGCGGTTGCGAGATTTACATGAACAATGCCGACGCCGAAAAAATCTACAAGGCCGTGCTGGAAGCGGGTGAGGAGTTCGGCATCAAACCCGTCGGACTGGGTGCCCGCGACACCCTGCGACTGGAATCCGGTTTTTGTCTGTACGGCAACGACATCGACGATTCGACTTCACCCATTGTCGCCGGGCTGGGCTGGATCACCAAATTCACCGAGGGTAATGATTTCATCGACCGCGAGTTGTTCGAAGCGCAAAAAGCCAATGGTGTCCCCCGTCGCCTCAAAGGTTTTGTGATGCAGGAACGCGCCATCCCCCGCCAGCATTACGAAGTGGTGGACGCCGAAGGAAATGTGATTGGTGAAGTCACTTCCGGAACCATGTCGCCCATGCTGAAACAGGGCATTGGCATGGCCTACCTTGACAAACCGTATTGGAAAGACGGTTCGGAAATCTTCATCAAAATCAGGAACAAAACGGCCAGGGCTTTGGTGCAGCGGCCGCCGTTTTACAAGGGGTAACCATCAGCAGGTAGTTGAAAGACAGGGGTTAATACCTCACCACCTTCTTCACACCTTGCTTATTGTCAGAAACAACCCGGATAAAGTAAACGCCTTTGGCCTGAGTGCTTAGGTCAATCTCGTTCGTCCCTGGTCTGATACGGCCCTCGTTTACCACCTGTCCGCTCAACGAAGAAACAATAAACCGTGACTGGCTGCTGACCTCTGCCAAAGTGAGTTGAAAAATCCCGGAGGAGGGATTGGGGTAAACGCTAAAATCAAGTTGTTCTTTTTCATTGACTCCATCGGGACCGGCAAAGGGTGAATAATAGTAAATTTTTTGCCAGCTTGTTACGAAATCCTTCATCGCTTCGTTGTATTCCTGTCCCAACAGTTTTTCGGGAAGAAACTTTTCATCAAAAATTAAGATGTATCTGGATGTTGTGTCGTAAACCCCGTTGTAAGGGTCGTAATTAATGTAAGTCTGGCTTTCCCACACATTTCCGTTAACGTAGGTGAGCAGCCTGATGTAGTCGTCTTCCCAGGCACCGGAACGCCATTCCTGCTGATGGGTTTCAACCAGGTTTCCATCCTCATACGTGCTCAGCGACCGGCTTACGTTCCTCCATTTTTCATCTCCGTAGCCGTCTTCCTGCCGGACGGATTCCACGATTCTGCCCTGTTCGTCATAAGTCCCGATAAGACGGTAAGACGGATACCACATGCT
>JAJRWG010000312.1 GCA_024276895.1 Bacteroidota bacterium | reverse complement strand
GACGAACGCCATACACCAGCTTCTGATTGCCCCAGTACTCGTATGAGTAACCAAGGCCAAGGTGCAGCACCGTATAGCCGTCGTCAACTTTGTACACAGGCAGCCCGGACAGTCTTGCAGTTGCCTGGCGACTGTTGCCTGCATGCTTTCCCAGGTTGGTGTCGGGGTAAAAGAAGCCTGCATACCATGAGAGACGTTTCTTAAAATGCTGGTTGAAGATCATGAAACCCAGTTTGCGGTCAAAGTCAAACTGATTTGCCAGCGGACGCTCCATCATGGTAATAAAATTGGAACTGCTCAGCATCTCCATCCCGAAAGGCTCCTTAAACTGTCCGACCCTTAAATTGCCGGCAACGGGTATGTTCGTCAATTGAATGTAAGCATCTTTGATGACCACACGATTCAGTGCAAAATCAACCTGAAGCTTAAACTTAATATTTTTATAGATGGTCCCCGACGTGTAAAGACGTGCCCGTCTGAATTCTGCGCCGTCTTCCGCCTGAAAATGCTGATCCAGGGAGTCGTCCTGTTTAATGAACATCACATCGTACTGGATTCGTCCACCCATCTTGACCCTGAAATTCTTATCGGCACTTTCAACTTTCAGGCCGTTCTCCCAGTAAGCATTAAAATTGTTTTTTTCCTGTGCTGCCGCTCCCCAGAAGGCACACATTAAAACGATGAATAATAATTTTCTCATAAAATTTTGTTCGGTTTTACGTATTTTTCAATTAATTCAATCGGTGCTCTGTTCCCTGCGGGGAACTACTTTATTTCTTTCGTATTGCTGATATAAATCTGTTTTTCCCGTGAATGTCGTTATGCAGTTTGACCGCTTCAAAATCTTTCGCCAGCGCCTGAGCGGCAACTTCTTCTCCTTTGGTTTCGTTGATTTCAAGGTAAATCCTTCCACCGGGTTTCAAGTGGATGCCTGCAAAATCAAAAATCGTCCTATAAAAAACCAAAGCATCGTCATCGGGGACAAACAAAGCCTGGTGTGGTTCGTATTTCAAAACATTGTCCTGCATGAGTTTTTTCTCGCTTTGGGTGACGTAAGGCGGATTGCTCACGATCACATCGTACTTTCCGGCAAGCGGCCACCGGCCTTCGTCAAGAATATCCATTTCAAAAAAAGAAACCTCAACTCCGGCATCCAGGCTGTTTTGGCGTGCCAGTTCCAATGCCTGCGGAGAAATGTCAGTGCCGCTGAGCTGTGCTGTGTCCATCTTCTTTTTTAAAGCCAGAGCGATGCAGCCGCTACCCGTACCGATGTCCAGCACTTTCAAGCCCGGAACCTTTTCACCGGAAAGCACTAGTTGCACCAGTTCTTCGGTCTCGGGTCGTGGTATCAAAACACTTTCATTCAGCTTTATTTTCAGTCCCAGAAAAGTAGTCTCCCCTAAAATATATTGCACCGGACGGAAATCTTTCAGCTCTTTCACTGCAAAATGCAGCTTCAGTATTTCCGACTCCGTAAGGCGGAAATCCGGATTGGCAAGGAGGTCTGCCAGGGATAAATCGAAAAAATGACGGATGAGCACATTCAGTAACGACAAAGCTTCTTCCTGTTAGTAACAGGCGAGTAACTCGCTTACGTATTGCTTTTTCAGTTCAATCAGCTTATTGGTCCGCCATTGCATGGTGCAAAGAAACGGATAAAACGATTTTGTCAAAAAACCGTACTTTAAGGTTTCGTTAAGTTATGAGGTGACGGGATAACGATTCACAAAACTTGCCATACATTAATTTTTCATGTAATTTAGCGCTGTCAAAAATTCACAACAATTTAGGCCTTGTAACTTAACGGGAAAAGAAGGTTCTGCCTGAAATAATAATTAATTGACCATGAAATCTTATTTACTTTTTCTGCTGATGTTTTCAGCAAGTATTGCCTGGGCACAAATACCTACCGATCAGGATTGCCTGGGAGCCATTCCGGTTTGCCAGGATATTTACGTTCAACCAAATTCCTATTCGGGCACGGGCAATTACCCCAACGAAATCCCAACCGGCGGCGGTTGCCCCGGCAATTGTATGAACGACGGAGAGAAAAATGACGTCTGGTACATTTTTACCGTACAAACCAGTGGAGATCTGGGATTTATCATCACCCCCAACAATATGAATGACGATTATGACTGGGCGGTTTACAGTTTGAACCAATACAAATGCCAGGATATTTACAACCACGTGGGCCAGATGCAGGTCAGTTGTAACTGGTCGGGAGTTAAAGGAATTACCGGCCCCAACGGCAACTCCACCTTCAATTGTCAGGGCGCATCAGGAACCCCCTACAATGCAAAAATACCTGTACTGGAGGGTGAAACCTACGTGATTAACATCAGCAATTATTCCAGCACCCAATTCGGATACACCCTCGATTTTTCAAGTTCAACCGCACAAATCTATGACGACGTGGCACCCGAAATCGCCGAGGTGTACACCGATGACATTATTTGCGGCACCACCGAAATCACTTTCGACTTTACCGAAAAAGTGAAATGCAGCACCGTTACCCCCGGAAAATTCAACCTCACCGGACCGGGCGGCCCTTACGAAATTACCGATGTTTACGGCGATGACTGCGAGATTGGCGGCGAAATGGAAAAAACCTACCATATTGTTTTCACCCCTCCCATTTACGAAAGTGGCGAGTACGCGCTGGAGATCAAGCCCCTGAGTTTTATCCAGGATGCCTGCGGAAACAATGCACCGGCACAGTCCTTTGCCTTTACGGTTGAGCTCGACTCACCGGAAGTAAGTGCCGGCGAAGACATCGACATTGCCTACTCGGGCGTGGCCACACTGGACGGCTCGGCCACCGGTGGCAGCGGCGAATACAGCTACGAGTGGGCACCGCCCGAAAAGCTGGAAGACCCCCTGGTGGAAGACCCCACGACCATCACCCTGATTGAAAGTACGGCCTTCACACTGACGGTCACCGACGAGAATTCCACCTGCCGCGGCTCCGACGACATGATGGTCAACATTGTCGGCGGGCCCATGAGTGTTGACGCCTTGGCTGATCCCCCCTCGGTTTGTGCCGGCGATCTGGTGAACCTCAACGCCAACGTAACGGGTGGCAGCGGCAACTTTGTTTTCGACTGGACTTCCGATCCGCCCGGCTTCACCTCCGACATCCAAAGCCCTTCGGCCAACCCACTGGTAACCACCACCTACTATGTTGTGGTGGACGACGGTTTCACCATAATTACCGCACAGGTAACCGTCAACGTGCTGCCCAAGCCCGTGGCTGATGCAGGCGCCGACCAGGTCATCAATGTGGGTACGGCAACCACGCTCGAAGGCTCGGCTTCCGGCGGACAACAACCTTACAGTTATCTGTGGGAACCTTCCTACATGATTGAAGGCCCCAACGACATTCAGCAACCGGCGACCATTGTGCTGAGCGAGCCCCAAAATTACACCCTGGTTGTAACCGATGACAACGGTTGCCCCGGCGATCCCGACCTGGTACTGGTGAACACCTCCGGCGACGGACTGTCGGCTTTCCCGCAGGCAAATCCGCAGGAAATTTGCATAGGCGATTCGGCTACACTGAAATCCAATGCCGTGGGCGGCGGCGGAAACTACACTTACAACTGGACCAGTTCCGATACGCTCTGGTCGGCCACGGGCGACAATATTGTGGTGTCACCCCAAACCACAACAACTTACTTTGTGGAAGTGTTTGACGGCTTTACCACCTTTACCGCACACGTGATCTTACCCGTTCATCCTTTGCCGCAAATCAATCTCATCCCTGACGGTGCTTTCATCACCGGCGAAGACAGCATCACGGTTTGTGTCCGCGACACGGTACTGCTTGATGCGGGCAATTCCGACAACCCGCCCGAAATGCTGTACATGTGGTCCAACGGACTGGCCCAGCGTTACCTGACCGCCAAAACCAACGGAAACTGGATCGATTTCCAGACCTACACCGTTAATGTGACCAACGCTTTAACCTCCTGCACCAACAACGATAAGATTACCGTCATTTTCGATTTCAACCAGTGTCAGATCGGTGTGGACGAAAACCTGCCTGTTGACTACCCCGTCACCATCAGACCCAATCCCAACAGTGGTATTTTTACCATCGAAACGGAAAACGCCTTTACGGGTATGGAGATACAAATCACCAACCTGTATGGGGTTTCGGTTCTGGAAAAAACCTACGGACGGATTGCCGGCAGCGGCTGGTACGACACCATCGACCTGAGCAGCCAGCCCAAAGGTGTTTACCTGCTGTACATCAAGGTTGACGGGCGTTTGTCAACGCAGAAAGTTGTCATAAAATAATGCTTGCGATTTCTTTTAATTAATTTAAATTTGCGGGATGAAAAAATTGAAGGCTTTCCCCGGCACCATCCTTCTGGTGTTTTTACTTTCCGGTGTTTTTCAGGTTTTTGCCCAGGACGACTGCAATTATGAAAGGCCACACGAGGCCGAGCAATGGGTTTTCGGGAAAAATGCAGGGGTTGATTTTGTATTCGATCCGCCCTCTGCTACCTACAAATCCAACCTGCCCGAAATGCCCTGGAGTCTTGCTGCCATCTCGGACCCCAGTGGAAAACTTATCCTTTTCTCCGATGGCATGGTCGTTTACAACGGTTTGTACTACAAAATAACCGGCGGTGACGGCTTGCTGGGCCATCCTGCCTCTACACCCGCAGCTTTGTTTGTGCCTATTCCCGGAAACAGGAACCGTTACTTTCTTTTCACCGTTGACGTTTACATTCCCGGCTATCGCGAAAACGGCATCAACTATTCGGTGATTGACAGAAGCGGGGCGGCTATCGTAATCCGGAAAAACATCCCCCTGCTCAAGGAAAATGCACAGAAAATTTGCGGGGTACAACATGCCAACGGTCGTGATTACTGGGTGGTTGCCCACGGTCTTGGCAGCAACAAGGGCGACAAATTGTTTGCCTACCTGGTGAGCGACACCATCACACAGACGGTAATCAGCGATGACCCTTTCGACCACGTCCTCGACCTGAACACTTATTACAATGGTGTGGGAAGCATGAAATTTTCACCGGACGGCAGCAAGCTGGCACTGGTTTCGTACGGGCTGGGACTGGTGGAGCTGTTTAATTTCAATAACGAAACCGGACAACTGTCTTTCGTGTCTTCCACCTCGGCCGGTCAGATCCCTTTCCCCATGTCACTGGAGTTTTCTCATGACAACAGCAAGCTTTACGTATCAACGGCACCGCCGCCGCAATCTACTGAGTTCGGCCAGTTGCTTCAGTTTGACCTGAATAACAGCAACCCTTTTGCCCCGGAGCAGACCTACCTTGTACAATCGTATGCCAGTGCTTCCGACAGCCTGATGGGCACACTGCAACTGGCGGTGGACGGAAAGATCTACCTGTCCAAATACCTGCGCTCGGCCACGGTGGGTAAAAACTATCTGGGAGTTGTTTACAATCCCGACAGGCCCGATGCAGACTGCAATTACAACAGCCTGAACAACCAGGCCAATAACGGTTTGTACCTCAACGGAGGGGAAGGGCTGGTTGGCCTGCCCGCTTTCGTTGCATCATTTCTCGATATCCCCCACTTTACCTACGTTGACCAGTGTCACCACGACACAACCCGTTTCAATATCACCAACAAGGCCAATATCGAACAGGCACAGTGGGCATTCAACAATCCCGGCGGGATACCCTTTTTGAGCAACCCGGTGAGTCCCGGCTATGTATTTACCGACCCCGGCGACTACCAGGTTGAACTGACCGAAACTTTTAACGGGAAGAATTACAATTTTGTGGAAAATGTACGTATCCATGCCCTGCCGTTTGTTGACCTGGGCAATGGCACCGACACCATTTACATCCTCCCCAATTCATCGGTGAGACTGGATGCCGGCGATTACGATTTTTACGAATGGCTTCCCGGCGGTGAAACAACCCGCTACCTGGATGTAACCGAATCGGGGCTGTACGGTGTGATTGTCACCGATTCCAACTGCTGTAAAAATACCGACCAGGTTTACGTCTTGTTTGCCGACCTGGTGTATCCGTCAGCTTTCAACCCCAACAGCAGCATTGCCATCAACAAAGAATTCAAACCCCTGGGCACGACCAGCACACTTGCCGATTACAAACTGCTGATCTACAACAGGTGGGGGCAACTGATCTTTGAAACCAGCGACCCGTCGAAAGGATGGGACGGCACCTACAAAGGCAAGGAGGTCCCCATGGGTACTTATGTTTACACCGCTATTTTTACAAGTTTCGAGAGCGGTGTTCAGGAAGCCCAGAAGTTCAAGAAAAGCGGCAGCGTGACCCTCATCCGTTAAGCAAAGGTTCAAACCTCTTTCTGACGAAGGGAAAAAGCGGCTTTTTTCAACAAGTTTTTACAATTATTCCCCTGCTTTTACGTTTATGCAAAAATCGTTTCGGATGCCATGCTGAAAAAAATACTCCTTTCATTGAGCCTGCTTTTATTCGTATTTGCCCTGCAAAGGGTAAGTGCCCAGGTCATTAAGGGAGAGGCCATTCTGGGAATGAACCTGACCCAGGTGGATGGCGACGAGGTATTCGGATTCAAAAACGTGGGGGCAAATATGGGGGCGGGAGTACTCATCCCATTAAAGAAAAACTGGGACGTTTCGCTGGAAGCTATTTTCACCCAAAAAGGCGCCAACCAAAAAGCCCAGTACCGCGATTCGCTGAACAACGGCGTAGTCATTACGGGAGCATACAAGCTGCAGCTCAACTACGTTGAAGTTCCTGTGCTGGTGATGTACACCGATAAGGAGTTTATTTCAGCCGGCGCAGGCTTTGCCTGGGGAAGGCTTGTGGGTGTCAAAGAATGGGAACACGGCAAACTGGTTGAAACCACCACCCTGAACAGCGGGGTGTACGGCAAAAACGACTTCAGCATCCTGGCCGACCTGCGCATCCGCATTTACAAACAATTGAAATTCAATCTACGTTACCAATACAGCCTTGCCAGCATCCGCACACGCGAATTCGAAAATCTTGCTGGAGAAAAATGGACCCGCCAGCAGTACAACAATGTGATCAGTTTCAGACTGATCTGGGTATTTAACGAAAAACAGAGCCAGCGTGCACTGAAAGAAAAATAATGACTCCGTGAAGGTTAATCCCTGACCCTTCTTACACAGCCTTTGCTTTAAAGATCATAACACTGTTGTCAAGGTCAGCCAGCGGGACGATTGGCTCGGGAATGGTTTCTGCAAATTCATCAACAGCCTTTACGATGCCCGGCCAGTCGGGATTATAATCATGGACGATGATCACGCCGCCGGGTGACAGCCGCTGGTAAAATAACTCCAGACCCGCTTTGGTGGGCAGGTACAAATCGGCATCCATACTCACCAGGGCAAAGCGTTCGTTTTCTGCCTCTTCAGCAGTTTCCGGAAAGTGACCGGGATGAAAAATAAACCGGGGTGAGTTCAACCGTTGTTTAACAGTTTCGAGGGAAGTGTCGGCAAAATTGTGGCGGTTGTAGGTGGCCGCTTTACCGCTTTCGCTTTCCAGGTCTTTTTCGGTAAAGCCTTCAAAAGTATCGAAAAGATGAAAGTCGCGGGAACTGTCCATCAGGTGGAGGATGCGTGCCGAATCACCCTTGTAAACACCCAGCTCGGCAAAAGCACCTTCGACTTTGTTACGCTTCAATCGTTCGACCTGAAACCAAAAATGAAAAAAGCGGATCTTGTCGGGATACTTCCGCTCCGCTTTTGTCAACTCATTTGAAATGCGGCCATTTTTTAAGGCTTCCTTCCAGGCCCGCGGCTGATATTTTTTATCGAAAAGCAGGGTGTAAACATAATACAAGAGGTAAAGCAGCAGGACTGCAACAAGCACGTATTGAACAATTTGAAACAGCGAAATGGACATGCTCTTTGTTTTTATATTTTTTCAGACCACTTCGGCCACCACAAAAGTGCTTCCGCCGACAAATACCAGGTCGTTGACACCGGCATCGTTGATTGCCGACTGAAAGGCATGGGTTACCGTTCCATAGGCTTCTCCCCGTAAACCGGCCTTGAAGGCTGCCTGTTTCAGTTCTTCGGCATCCAAACCGCGCGGGATGTCCGGCTTGCAAAAATAGTATGTTGCGTGCTTGGGCAGCAGGTACAATATTTCATCGGGCTTTTTGTCGTTGACCATCCCGAATACAAAATGCAAATGGGCGAAGTCGGTGCGGGCAAGCTGGTGAACCACCGCCTGAATGCCCTCGGGGTTGTGGGCGATATCGCAAATGGTGAGCGGGTTGGTACTTAAGGTTTGCCAGCGTCCCTGCAGGCCCGTGTTGTCCGTTACGTTTTGCAGCCCGTTTCTGAGGTCTTCTTCCGACAACCCAACCTCACCCGCCGGGCCCCGGAGTACCATTGCCGTTTGCAAAGCAGTGGCGATGTTTTCTGCCTGGTAATCGGCCATGAATGGTGAAACCATCTGCTCCAGGAAAAGATTGTCATTGTACCAGACGTCAAACAGCTTGGTCGTCTTGTCGCTGGTGCTGATCGTGCGCAACTCAAAATGCTCGTCGGCAAAAACAAGCGGTGCCTTTGTGGAAGCGGCTGCCTGTGTAAACACCTCTTCCACACCAGCCTGTTTTCTTCCCACCACCAAAGGGATGCCCTGCTTCACGATGCCTGCTTTTTCGCGGGCAATGCTTTCAGGCGTTTCGCCCAGAAACTGCTGGTGGTCGTTTCCGATATTCGTAATCACGGTGACAAGAGGGTGACAAATATTGGTTGAATCGAGTCGTCCGCCCATGCCTGTTTCCAGCACCGCAAAGTCCACACCGGCATCGGCAAAAAAACAGTAAGCCATGGCCACCGTCATTTCAAAAAAAGAAGGTTTCAGTCGCTCAAAAACTTCAAGATTTTCCTGTACAAAGTCCACCACTTTTTCAGGGCTGATCCATTCGCCGTTTATCTTCATCCGCTCCCGGAAATCTTTCAGGTGGGGAGAGGTGTACAATCCGGTTTTGAAGCCTGCCTCCTGCAGAATGGAAGCCAGCAGGTGTGCCACACTGCCTTTTCCATTAGTCCCGGCAATGTGAATGGCCCTGAATCTTTCCTGCGGATTGCCCAGTGCGTTCAGCAGTTCGATGGTGGTCTGCAGGTCGGCTTTGTAAGCTGCCCGGCCTACACGCTGGTACATGGGCAGGCTGCTGAACAACCAGGCAGTAGTTTCTTTGTAGTTCATCGTACAAAAGTAAGCGGACAAAAGCACAAAAACAATGACATTCTAATAAATTGAATTAACTTTGCAAAAATTTAACCATTCAACCTGCCATTTCACAGCCGGCATCAATCAAATTACAATCATAATATAATGGCAAAAACACATTCTTTTCACATTCCGGTAATGGGTATTGGTTTCACCATCGATACGCCGTTAAAAGTTTCGCAATACGGAATGGATTCTGCAATTTCGTTGGTTGACGACATTTTGCTTGAGAAGCTGAGAAAAATGTTTTGTGGAAAATTTGACATCCCTTACGACGAGATTTCAGAAAAAGTCAACGATTTCAGGGCCAAACGGATTACTTCTTACCTTGACCTCATCCAAAGTCTGGCGCAAAAGAAATTTGAAGAACTGAAAGACGCCACCATCGAAAAGGGCAACGAAATCAGGGAATACTTCAACATGCTGCCTGAGAGTTCGGAAATTAAGCAAGAATTTATAAACCTGACGGCAGACTATTTCTACCTGGAAAAGATCAAGGCATGGATCAACGAGAACCTTTCCATGGGCAGCATCGATGTCAACATCATGACCAAAGTTGACAAGGCCAACTACAACCACAGCGAAAAACTGCCCGTTGAATACAACGACGCCCATGCCGCACTCAGGGGATTTGCCCGCAGCAAACTGAACTCTTCCATCATTTTATCGGCCGGGATGAATCCCCGCCTGTACAGCTATTTTGAAGAGTTTGATGATTTCTATCCGGATCAGAAGGGTGATATCAGGAAAAAGATCGTCATCAAGGTGAGCGATTTTCGTTCGGCACTGATCCAGGGAAAGTTCTTCGCGAAAAAAGGGCTGTGGGTTTCGGAGTACCGGATCGAATCGGGGCTGAACTGCGGCGGGCATGCCTTTGCCACCGTCGGCCATCTGATGGGACCCATTCTGGCCGAGTTCAGGGACAAGCGTGAAATGCTTACCCGCTCGGTTCACGAAATACTGGTGCAGGCACTGGAGCGTAAAAACCGCCCTATCCCCGAAAAGTTATTGCCCCTGCGGATTACCGCCCAGGGAGGTGTGGGCACTGCCGAAGAACACCAGTTCCTGATGGAACACTACCAGCTCGATTCGGTTGGCTGGGGCACCCCTTTTCTGCTGGTTCCCGAAGCAACCAACGTTGACGGGCAAACCATGAAGAAACTGCAAAAAGCCAAAGAAAAGGATCTGTACCTGAGCAATATTTCTCCCCTGGGTGTTCCGTTCAACAGCCTGAGGGGAAACACCAAAGACCTCACCAAGCTGTCGCTGATTGCAAAAAACAAACCGGGCAGTACCTGCCCCAGAAGGTACCTGATCTCAAACCACGACTTTACGGACAAAGACGTTTGCACCGCTTCGCGACAGTACCAGCGGCGGAAACTCAGGGAAATGGGAATAAAAGAGACCTCACTGGTTAATGGATCCCGGAAAGAATATGAGCAGGTTGTGGATAAATCGTGCCTTTGCGTCGGGCTGGGCACCCCCGCGCTGCTGGTCAACAAGCTTGATACCAAGGTTGAAGGCGAAGGTGTGTCGGTATGCCCGGGCCCAAACATGGCCTACTTCTCCAGGGTGATGAGCCTGAAAGACATCACCGACCACATCTACGGCAGAAAAAGCGTCATTGACAAAACCGAGCGGCCAAACATGTTTATCAAAGAGCTGAACATTTACACCGATTACCTGAAAGACCGGATCGAGGAAATGAAAACCTCTGCGAGCGAAAAAAGCGAAAAGTACCTGGCTACTTTTGCGCAAAACCTGGACGAAGGTATCGATTACTATTCCAATATGTTTAGCAACCTGAAAGACCGGTTTGAAGACACTAAAGCCAGAATCCAGGAAGACCTTGAATCGTGCAAACAAGTGCTGAGGAAACTGCAAAACGAGATCGGGGAAATAAAAGTGAAATACTGAAATTTATTGCTTTGCCGGATAACGCATCCGGATGACGATCAGGGTGTCCTGCTTCAGGTTGAAGGCTGCCTCTTCGAATTTTGGCAACCGCAGCCTGGTGTAGTTTCCTGACATTCCTACCCCTTCCACAGGAATCTTCATCGAACGAACATTGAGTTGTCCGTCACCGTTGCTGTCGTGAAAAACGGCAACAGCTATCCTGCCCGGAGCAAGCTCGCGGAACTCGGTTGTTAGGGTATTGTCCGAAGCCTCGATTCTGGCACGCGACAAGGGTTTCGCTTTATTTTTGAAAGCCTCAGCATTGTCGAAAACAGCCACCATCAGGTAGCCCCGATCCGGTCTGATACCTTCCACCCGCACGCTGACGGCAGCCGTTTGCCCATAGGCTGACAAGAATGCCAGCAATGGCAGTACTACCGTCAGAAATGTTTTTAAAACATTCATCCGGCAAAAATAATCCAAAGCCGGAAGCCGTGAAAGGGAGGAAGCATCTTGCTTTTCCTTTTATTTATTGTCGATAAGCAATTTGGCAAAGCGGGTCAGCTCCTTATCAAACAAGTCGGCATTTTTTTTGCCGTCTTTTCTCAGCTTTTCCAGATTTTCGGCCGAAGCCTTGTCCATGGCCGGGTCGGCGGTAAACAACTCCGGTGAAATCCGGAGGTACTGTTTCGGCTTACCAACGGCATCATAAATCTGCCTGAGCTGGTAGTCCACCGTTTCGGCCACCCCCGACATCATGATATCGATGATGGGTGCTATCCATTGCAGGGCTCCCCAGTCTTTGGCCTTCTTGTACTCGTAGCTTTTATCGGTGCCGCCCGTGCCGATTGACAGGATGGCCATATTGGCAGCCATGGGTCTTTCGCGGTAGTCGTCGAATTTCCAGGTCCGGGCTTCCGAATAGG
>JAJRWG010000311.1 GCA_024276895.1 Bacteroidota bacterium | reverse complement strand
GATCCCAAAACGGCTTTAAACATGGTCAGGGACAAGCTTCTTTTCTCACGCACCTGCGGCGACCTTTGCCACCGGCCCTGTGAATTGTTTTCTGCATCAGGGGAAAATGCAAGTATTCCCATCAAGTCGTTGAAGAAATATGCCTCCGCCATTGAGGAGAATTTCAGGGACTTTTCGCTGCCCATCGGCAGGGTGAAGGACAGTGACCCTAAAAATATCAATGTCGCCATTGTTGGCGCGGGCCCTGCCGGATTAAGCGCTGCCTACGATCTTGTCCGCGAAGGCTATCAGGTTAGTGTTTTTGAAAAGGAGAGTCAGGCCGGTGGAATAATCCAGCTGGTCATCCCCGATTTCAGGATGGACAAGAAAGCATTTACCTACGAGATCGCACAGTTGGAAAAGATGGGGGTTGAGTTCTACTTCAATACCCGTCTGGGTAAAGACATTTTTGTGGAAGACCTTCAAAGTGATTTTGACAGCGTCATTCTTGCCACGGGCCTTTGGCAGGTAAAAAGCCTGGAAATCATTGAAGAACATTTACCTGCCGATAAATGGACCGATTGCCTGAGTTTTCTGCAGGATTTTAATTCGGGAAAACTGGGTCATCTGAAAAACCACAGGATTCTGGTCATCGGAGGGGGAAACAGTGCCATGGATGCCGCAAGAGCCGCACAGCGGCTGCATCAGGGAAACAAGGTCTTTATTTCCTGTCTGGAAGAGTTCAGCGAGATGCCGGCCTTCAGGGAGGAGATCAGGCATGCCAGGGAGGATGGCGTCGTCATTATGGACGGTACCCGGATTGAAAGCTGTAGCTTTGACAAGGAAATTAACATCGGGCTCCAGTCTGTTTCAGAAAACAAAGCCCCCGGCGATATGATTTTCGACTATGTCGTCATCGCCATCGGGCAATGCGGAAATCCCGATGATTACAAAGGCTTTGAGAAATACCTGGGAACAGACCAACGCATCGAAGCTGACCTGAAAACTGCTGCCACAGCCATGGAAAATATTTTTGTGGCAGGCGATCTTTGCGACCAAAATCACATGAGCCTGATCGGGGCCATTGCCAGCGGCAAAAGGGCTGCCATCGGCATCAGGAAGGTCTGGGAGGATTACCCGCACGATTACGAAGCGCTGGATGTGCTGCTCAATTTAAATCAAAAGTCACCCAACCAGGTCTTAAGCCGGGACATCGAACCGGATCAGTCCGTTGCCGAATATCTGGAGCAATTTAATATCTTCGCTTCCTGTGCTAAATGCAATCATTGCATCGACAACTTTGGTTGTCCGGCCATGATCAAGATAAATGGAAAAATTGTAATTGAAGAGTTTTTATGTACAAGCTGCGGCTTGTGCATTGATGTTTGCCCGAATGATGCCATCCATTGGGAATGAAACGATAATTATTGAATATGGTAAGAAGAACGAAAATATTGATCGCAGGCGTTGGCGGACAGGGCGTTGTTTACCTGACCGACCTGATCGTGGAAGCCGCTATTCTGGAGGGAGTTGATGTGAGCTCAAGCGAAATTTACGGCCTGACCCAAAGGGGTGGTTCGGTTACTTCAGGAATCACATTGGGGGAAAACACCTTTGGTTTTATCGGCAAAGCCGATGTGGATGTACTTCTCGGACTGGAGACGCTTGAAGCCCAGCGCTGCCTGGAATATCTGCATGAAGACAGCCTGGCCATCGTGGACTCCCATCAAATCATTCCCAACACCGTTCATTCAGGAAAAGCCAGTTACCCCGACACCCGTATTTTATCGGACTACCTGAAATCGCACATCAGAAAATCAGTTTTTATCACTGAAGACCTGTCCTTCAAGCCCATTTTCCGGAATCTTTACATACTGGGGAAATTCAGTCTTGAACCTGAATGCCCGTTTACAGGTAGCGGCCTGGAGCAGGCAATCCGGAACAAAGCCCGGAAAGAATGGAGGTCAACAAGTCTTGAAATTTTTCAACTGGGGCGAAAAATGTACAAAGCGCCTGTTATTGATAAATAATTATGAGTAGTTTCACAAAGATAAAATTCAATGTCAACGGGCAGGAAAAGCATCTTCGGATCAAATCCTCCCTGTTGTTGATCGACCTGATCAGGGATGTTCTCAAACTGAAAGGTACAAAACCCGGGTGCCTGGAAGGAGAATGCGGAGCCTGTACGGTTTTGGTCAACGGGGCCGCTGTTAATTCCTGCCTCTACCTTGCGGTTAACATTCACGGAAAAGAACTTGTCACCATCGAAGGCTTGAGCACCGTTGAGCATCCGCTGCATCCCATACAGCAGAAAATGCTGGAACACGGAGCCGTTCAATGCGGCTTTTGCAGTTGCGGAATTGTCCTTGAAACCAAGGCTTTTTCAGACGAATGCAGGAAGGAAGGAAAAATACCCACACGCCGGGAGGTGAAAAAGAGCCTGGAAGGCCATCTCTGCCGGTGTACCGGTTATATTAAAATTATTGATGCGGCTGAGGATTATTTAACGCATCCATCCGTTTAAAACAGCACTGAAAATGGTTGAAAAACTCAGAATTATCGGAAAATCATCCCCCAAGCTGGACGGAAAAGAAAGGGTCAGTGGCAGGGCAGTATTCGGGCACGATATCGAGCTTCCGAATATGTTGCACGGCCTCATCCTGCGCAGCCAGTATCCTTGTGCGCGTATTAAATCCATTGATTGCACGCAAGCGCTGGCACTCGACGGAGTAGAATGCATACTCACCGCCAAAGACGTGGACGTGAACAGGATTGGCTACAAACGCGACCACCCCGTGCTGAAAGGGGATTTTGTTAATTGCCAGCGGGATGAAATTGCCGCCGTTGCCGCCACCAGCCGTGAAACAGCACGCAAAGCCCTGAGCCTGATAAAAGTGGAATATGAGGTGATGGAAGGTGTATTCGACCCTTTTGAAGCCAGGGAGCAGGAGGCGCGGCAAATCAATCTTCACGGAAAAGGTGCAAAAATGTTCGGGAATAAAAATATTGCCGAATTGTTTCAATACGAGCATGGAAAACTAAAAGAACAGAAGAAACGTTCCGAAGTAATTGTTAGCCGAAGGTATCAGTTGCCAAGGGTGACCCACTGTTGCATGGCGCCCAGCAATATTACGGCCGATTACTCGGTACTGGACGGGCGGCTGACCCTGTATGCATCCACACAGGTTCCGTTTCTTTACCAGCGCGACATGGCCCATGCACTTAAAATGGACCCCTCGAAGATCAGGATCATCCAACCGGTCATCGGGGGTGGGTTTGGAAGCAAGCTG
>JAJRWG010000310.1 GCA_024276895.1 Bacteroidota bacterium | reverse complement strand
GGGCAGACCTGTTGCAGGCAGGCCATCGTCTCCAAAAACCCGAGCTGCTTTTCGAACGCATCGAAGACAAAGCCATTGAACAACAAATCCAAAAACTGATGGACACCAAAGAGGAAAATGAAGAAACCGTTACCGCCAAACCGGTCAAAGAAACCATTACTTACGACGAGTTTATGAAGATGGACATCCGTACCGGCACCATCCTGGAAGCCGGGAAAGTACCCAAAACCCCAAAACTCATCAAACTGAAAATTGACACGGGCATCGACCAGCGGACGGTGGTTTCGGGCATCGCGGAATATTACAAGGCGGAAGACATCGTCGGGAAAAAGGTGTGCATCCTGGTGAATCTGGCACCCCGCAAGCTGCGCGGCATCGAGTCGCAGGGCATGATCCTGATGGCCGAAGACATGGACGGGAGACTGTGTTTTGTTTCGCCCACCGAAGATATCTCCGACGGCAGCGAAGTGAAGTAAAAAACTGTACTTTTTGTAATCATTTTCTACAAATAGTTTGACTTTTTGTAATTTTTTTTGACAAATAGTACAACTTTCTGTAATCATTCTCGACAAATAGTAAGACTTTTTGTAAAATAATTATCTCCTTTCCCACCGGTTTATAAGATCAGTAAGGGGAATGGCAGCTCCAAAAGTCGGATCAGAAAAACCTCTATTAAGCCTGCAACAACTTTTGCTACTTTAGCCTGTCCGTTCCACCCAAATTTTATTCCGGCATGAACAGCAGGCCGTTTCACTTTTTTTTGTTTACAACGTTTCTGTATTTTGCCCTCGGCAGTTGCGGCCCCCGTTTCCGGCCCGGTGAAGCCCGTTTCGCGGGAAGCGAAAGCTGCAAAGACTGCCACGAAAAAGAGTACCTGCTGTGGCAGGGCTCCGACCACGACCTGTCCATGGACACCGCCGTGGCATCCACCGTGCTGGGTGATTTCAACGACGCCGTTTTTGAACGTAACGGATTTGTCAGCAGGTTTTTTATGCGCGACGATAAATATTTCGTCCACACCCGCGGGCCGGAGGGAAAGCCGGGTGATTTCCAGATTGCTTACACTTTCGGCTTCAGGCCGCTGCAGCAGTACCTGGTACCTTTCGGGAAGGGCCGTCTCCAGTGCCTGCCCATTGCCTGGGATACGGATAGAAAACAGTGGTACCACCTGGCCGATTCGGTTTACCGCGGACAGGAGATCGCGCCTTCCGACTGGCTGTACTGGACCAACAACGGCCAGAACTGGAACGGCATGTGTGCCGAATGCCATTCCACCAACCTGCGGAAAAATTACGATCCCCAAAGCCGGGAATTCCATACCACCTGGTCGGAAATCGACGTGAGCTGCGAAGCCTGCCACGGTCCGGGTTCGGAGCACAACAAATGGGCCGGGTTGCCTGCCTGGAAACGCCTGTCCGGCCAAAACTATGCGCTGGCGGTAAAAACAAGCGGGATTTCCGCACAACAACAGGTCAACCAGTGTGCCTACTGCCACGCCAGGCGAAGCTCTTTTGACGATTTCATCCATCCCCGCGACAATGTTTTCGACATCCTCAGCCCGCAGCTTCCCGTCGAACCCTTTTACTACCCCGACGGACAAATCCTGGAAGAGGACTACGTTTACGGTTCGTTCACCCAAAGCAAGATGCACCGGAACAAAGTGCGTTGCAACAACTGCCACGACGTGCACAGCCTGAAGCTGAAAAAGCAGGGCAACGCGCTGTGCCTGCAATGTCACCAGCCCGCGAAGTACGACAGCTACGAACACCATTTCCACAAAACTTTCGAAGAACAAGGGGAACCCCTGATCTTGCAGGGTGGTCAAAAGACCGTGGCCGTTGGCGAAGGCTCGCTTTGCATCAATTGCCACATGCCCAGTGCGTATTTTATGGGCGTTGACTACCGCCGCGACCACAGCATGCGCATCCCCCGGCCCGACCTGAGCGATGCACTGGGAACGCCCAACGCCTGTACCGGCTGTCACACCGACAAAAGCAATGCCTGGGCGGCTTCCTTAACCGGAAAGTGGTACGAGGGTGCACACCAAAGACCTCATTTCGGAAAAACCATGCTTTTGGCCGCGAAGGGCGATACGACTGCTGTGCCCGGATTGCTTGAACTGGTGAAAGATGAGCAAACGGCTTCCATCATCAAAGCTGCAGCGATTGCTTACCTGGCCACCTTCCCGCAGGAGCAGGCCGTTGAAAAAGTTAGGGAAATGCTTGCCCATCCCGAACCGCTTGTGAGGCGGGAAGCTGTGCGCGGGTTCAGCCCAAGGGATCTTGACGACCTGGCCGGCTCGCTGGCACCCCTGCTGAAAGATTCCACGAAAATGGTGCGGCTGGAAGCGGTTTCGAGATTGTCAGCAGCACCGGCGAGGTCACTGGACAGCCTTCAGCAAAAGGATTTTGACGCGGCAGTCAATGAGTACATTGCAGCCATGGAATACAGTGCCGACTTTCCCGGCAGCCGCCACAACCTGGGGAACCTGTACGCCAATCTCGGACAAGCTGAAAAAGCCGAAACCAACTACCTGGAAGCCATCCGCATCGACGAGCAGTTCTTCCCCGCCATTATCAACCTGGCCATGCTGTACAACAGGATGGGCGAAAACGGCAAAGCCGAAATCCTGCTCAAACACATGGTTGAAAAGCACCCGGATTTTGATGAGGCTTATTACTCGCTGGGGCTTTTGTATTCGGAAATGCAACGCTACGACGAATCGTTGTCATTCCTGGAAGAAGCGGCCCGACGCATCCCCCGGCGTGCCAGGATATGGTTCAATCTTTACAATCTGCAGCTTTTCAAAGGGCTGACGGACAAAGCCGAAGCCAGCTTGCAGCAATGCCTCGCGCTGGAATCCGGTAGTGTGGAATTCGGTTACGCCGCCATTGAGTTTTACCTCAAAGCGAAACAAGTGGCAAAAGCAAAGGAATACGCCGCCCGGGTGCTGCGCTACCACCCCGACCTTTCCGAAAGAGAGGAGCTGGAAAGGTTTATCGCATCCCCCGATTAAAAACAAACCGTAAACCTGCTGTGCGGGCTTGCACGCAGCAGGAAAAAACAAACGATTCACTTTACAAGGTAAAAAGGTTGGGTTAGTTTCTTTGTTTCTTGCTACTAAGGTTTTAACCTGCCTGCCGGCAGGGCCCGAAATAAGGTTTTTATCTGTTTTGTACGTGTGGGCTTGCTATTTTCCGGGTATAAAAACCTGATTAAAAAAGAAAACCTCAGTAGCTGTCGGGTTAGCCGAAAATTGACCTTATTACCTTATCCAGGCAGTAGAAAAATTTAGCCAAGCGCTGACCCGTCCCCGCAGTTTATTTGAAAAATATTATTTTTGCAGTCCGAAAAAAGGCCCCGTAGTTCAACGGATAGAATAAGGGTTTCCTAAACCTTAGATACAGGTTCGATTCCTGTCGGGGCTACTGCGAACCATCCTGAAAAGGGTGGTTTTTTTCTTATGAATGAATTTAGACATTTCATCCCGGACTCTCTGGGCTCAGCGTGACAAATCACCCGGAAGCTGCATTTCTGCCCACCGCAACGAACGCATTAAAGAATTACTAAATCCTATGTTTTGCAAAGGTTTCATAATGGTAGAACCATTATTTATTTATTGGTATTATCTTCATTTTCAGCACAAGCTGCCAGATGCGCCAAATTTTTTGCCGGGATTTAGTTTCTTAATTCTTCTATTTCCATCCTGGATAATAATCTAAAAACCGGGCAGAACGTTTAATTGCCAAGGGGATGTGCTGTCTTTTTTAACCGGCAGTTTTATCAGATTATTTTCAAACCATTCTTTTGAAACATGCCCGTCAATTTTATTCTTTTCTGACTTCTTTTTTTCTTCCACACTGTAAAACAGCAATGAGTTTTTGGAATCATTATGAGTGTCAAAGGCAACCAGGATAAAATGATTTTCGTCAACTACATCGACATCGGAGATATTATCCATTGTGCCTTCTACTTGCAGTGAGCCCAGATAGTTGTAATATTGTCCGTGAAAAAAACTGATGTACCCTTTGTAATTCGTTTCATGACCGAAAATATAACAGCCATGTATGACTGAATAATCAAAACCCGTCCTGCCATCTGTAAGCTTATAAAGAGGCATTTGCGCCACCCTGAGAGGGATCGAGTCTGTAAACGGGTCAACAACAACGCCACCTCTTCCAAAAATCAGGTCATTGAGATTCTTTATTTCACCAAAAGAAGAAATCATATATTCCCATCCAATATCATCATGAACTATTCCATCTTCAACAATTTCAATTAAATACCCCTGAAAACCTGTATTATTACCATTATGTCCATACAACCTTGTGCCATCGTTTTTTATACACAAATATGAGGCGCTCATGTAATAATCATCGATTTGTTTTGGCTGAATTACCCCATCTTTGAACATGACTGTTTTATCCGGGCTTCCATCATGACCTAAAATAACAAACAAAGTATTCTCATCGGATGGTAAAATGGCGAAATCGAGTACGCTGAATTCACCTGTCTGAATCGTCCCGGTAATCTGAAAATCTGTCAAATCAATCTTGTCAATTTGTGAAAGTGTGTCATATGAAACATACATATGTGCGTAATCTGGTGTAAACCGAATTCTAATGGGGTTACCGTTTAACGGGAGGTTTTTTTCGACAACTCCCGAGTAAGGGTCAAGTTGAAGCAAGCTGTTCGGGTAATTGTTATCCTGTTTTCTCACTGCCACGAATGCTTTGTTGTGATGCTTACTAAAGCTTACACACGCCGCATCAATATTCACTTTTAGCGTTTGCGGATAACTCACACTTATAATAAAAAAGAAGAATACAATCAGAGTTTTTTTCATTACTGTACCAATATTTTTTTTACGATACCAATTGAATTGTTATCCAGGTCGACAATTTTTAACAAGTAAGTGCCCGCCTGTAGATTTCCGAGTGATATCTCTGCGGATAAACCTTGAGTTTCCCAGGTGTTCATCAGCCGACCTGTAATATCATAAACATAAATTGTTTTGTGTTCGGGCAGGCCATTGATGTATAGTTTATCAGAAGCAGGATTCGGATAAACCTCAAGATGTTTGCCTAACCCTTCCTCTGCTATACCTGTTTCCCGGGTGTCAATAATCCGAATGCTAAAGGTACCGTAATCCTTGCCGACCACTATTGCAAACCTGTGTTTATCGATAACTTCAAGCTTAGCTATCAACATGATTTGATTAAATTGATACTTCATTAAAAAAACCGAGTCGTAGGCCATGAATGTTTCCCTGT
>JAJRWG010000309.1 GCA_024276895.1 Bacteroidota bacterium | reverse complement strand
TACCGAAGTGGTGGTCACCGATACCATCCCTTTGAAACAGAGTTCCGATAAAATTACAGTTTTATCAACGGCGAATTTGCTGGCGGAAGTTATCCGCAGGGTTCAGAATTACGAATCAATCAGTTCGCTGTTCGACTTATCTAAACATTAATATTTATTTAATCATTCAACCATGAAAAAAGTATCATTGAGCGGTGCGCTTCGGGCGCACGTAGGGAAAAAAGATGCGAAAAAAGTACGGAGGGAGGGAAAAATCCCTTGCGTGATTTACGGCGGAAAAGAGCAGATCCATTTTGCGGTTAATTACCTGGATTTTAAGAAGCTGGTCTTTTCGCCAGAGGTTTACCTGGTAAACATTGAAATTGATGGCAACAAGTACCAGTCAATTCTTCAGGATGTGCAATACCATCCGGTTACCGACAAGGTGCTGCATGCCGATTTCCTGGAAATTTCGGACAACAAGCCTATCATCGTTGGCTTGCCCATTCGTTTTGTCGGTGTCTCACCCGGTGTACTTGCCGGCGGTCAGATGATCAAGAAAATGTACAGGATCAAAGTCAAAGGCCTGGTGAACGATATGCCTGAATTTATTGAAGTGGATATCTCGAAACTGGTGATTGGCGGTTCGGTCAAAATAAGGGACATGAAAGTGGATAAACTTACATTCCTCGACCCGCCAAACTCGGTGGTTGTGCGTGTTAAAATGGCACGTGCGGCTTCGCTGGATCTGGGTGAGGAAGAAGAAGAGGAAGAAGGTGAAGAAGGCGGCGGCGAAGAAGCTCCCGCAGCACCCGAAGGCGGTACCCAGGAATAATCACCAACGGGAAACCGGGCTTACAAAAGGGACAAAGGTGCCGAAACCTTTGTCCCTTGTCATTTTTTACCGAATTTTGTAAAAAAATCGCCACCATGAAATACCTGATTGCAGGACTGGGAAACATCGGCGCCGAATACGCCAACACCCGCCACAACGTGGGATTCGTCGTTGCCGACGCGTTGTCCGTCGAGCTGAAAGGTCAGTTCAAGGTCGAACGGCTGGCTTCGGTGAGCCGGGTGAAGTTCAAAGGCAGAACATTGGTGATCATCAAACCCACTACTTACATGAACCTCAGCGGGAAGGCCGTGAAATACTGGCTGGAAAAAGAGAAAATCCCCATCGAAAGAATGCTGGTGGTACTGGACGACATTGCATTGCAACCGGGGACCATCCGGCTGAAAGCCAAAGGTGGCGATGCAGGTCACAACGGGCTGACCGACATCATCGAGAAGCTCGGAACCAATGTTTTCCCTCGCCTGCGCATCGGCATTGGTGATGACTTTCCCAAAGGTTACCAGTCGGACTACGTGCTGGGCGAGTGGTCCAAAAAAGAAGTGGAACTGATGATTCCCCGCATCCACCGGGCTGTGGAAGCGGTCAAAAGTTTTGTCACCATTGGCATCGGCAGGACGATGACAATGTTTAACAATCAGTAGAACCCCAAAAGAGGTTCTTACAATCTTGCTTTGAGGCGCTCGTTAACAATCACCGCAATTTCATCAATGGCCACCCTTTCCTGCTCCATGCTGTCGCGTTCGCGGATGGTGACGGTGTTGTCTTCCAAAGTCTGGTGGTCAACGGTTACACAGTAGGGTGTACCGATGGCGTCGTGGCGGCGGTAGCGCTTGCCGATGCTGTCTTTTTCCTCGTAAAAGCACATGAACTCATTTTTCAGTCCGTTCACGATCTCCAGCGCTTTTTCGGGCATGCCGTCTTTTTTGGTCAGGGGGAACACCGCCACTTTGTAAGGAGCCAGCATGGGCGGAATCTTCATCACCACCCGCTGCGAACCGTCTTCCAGTTTTTCTTCGGTGTAGGCATAACTCAACACAGCCAGGAACATGCGGTCGAGGCCGATGGAAGTTTCCACCACGTAGGGGACGTAGCTTTGGTTTAACCCGGGGTCGTGGTAACGCAGTTTTTTGCCGGAATATTTTTCGTGTGCCGCCAGGTCGAAATCCGTTCGCGAGTGGATGCCTTCCAGTTCTTTGAAGCCGATGGGGAACTCAAACTCGATGTCGGCGGCAGCGTTGGCGTAATGTGCCAGCTTGTCGTGGTCGTGGAAACGGAATTTTTCAGCAGGGATGCCCAGCGAAAGATGCCAGTTCATGCGCTGCTCTTTCCAGTAATCGTACCATTTCATTTCATCGCCGGGACGCACGAAAAACTGCATCTCCATCTGCTCGAATTCGCGCATGCGGAAAATAAACTGGCGGGCGACAATTTCATTCCGGAAAGCTTTCCCGGTCTGGGCAATGCCGAAGGGGATTTTCATCCGGCTGGTTTTTTGTACGTTAAGGTAATTGACAAAAATGCCCTGTGCGGTTTCGGGACGCAGGAAAATCTCGGTAGCACCTTCCGCCACCGAGCCCATCTGCGTGGAAAACATCAGGTTAAACTGCCTGACTTCCGTCCAGTTTTTGGTACCCGACACGGGACAGGCAATGCCCAGGTCATCGATGAGCTGTTTGATGGCGGCCATGTCGTTGTTGTCCATGGCCGGATACAGCCGGTTTTTGATGTCGTCCAGCTTTTTCCGGTTGGCCAGTACTCGCGGGTTGGTTTCGAGGAACTGCTGCTCGTCGAAGGCATCGCCGAAGCGTTTGCGTGCTTTGTCCACCTCCTTTTTTATTTTGGCTTCGATTTTTGCCATGTGGTCTTCCACCAGTACATCGGCGCGATAGCGCTTCTTCGAATCCTTGTTGTCGATCATCGGGTCGTTGAAGGCATCCACATGGCCGGAGGCTTTCCATACGGTAGGGTGCATGAAAATAGCCGCATCAATGCCGACAATGTTTTCATGCATCTGCACCATGGCTTTCCACCAGTAATTGCGGATGTTGTTTTTCAGTTCCACGCCATTCTGGCCGTAATCGTAAGCTGCTGCAAGCCCGTCATAAATTTCGCTGGATTGAAATATGAAACCGTATTCTTTCGCGTGCGCGATTATTTTTTTGAAAAGGTCTTCGTTGTTTGCCATTATTCTCTATTTAAAAACCGGTGTCATTCCGACCCCGTAATTGCGGGGGAGGAATCCCCCGGGGGCAAAGTTTACGCCCGGGGGATTTCTCACCGCCGCCTCAAAGGCTTGCGCGCCGGGCTCGAAATGACATAAGAATCTACTGTCACTCTTTATTATTACAAAAAACCACCATCTTCCAACTGAATGTGGTAGCCTTTTTCGTTCAACATTTTTTCTTTTGCCATGATGGTTTTTTCCTGCTAAACCCCCTCTGCCTTCTGCATCTGCCCCCAGGGGGGAGACAGGGGATTTGCTGTTAATTTTGGGATACCCATTTCCCCCTTTCGGGGGGATTAAGGGGGTCTCAATTCGTAAAAAAGTCGATCACATTCCCAAAGGTGCTGGTGGTGCGTTTGTACAGTTCTGAGTAACCGCAATGAGCACACGAGATCACCGTGAACTTTTTGTTTTGCACGTCAAAAATCTTGGCCAGCGCACCGCCGGTAGTTATGATCTCATCCACTTCATACTGTTTGTTGCCGCACTTGGGGCAAATGTATTCTTGTTTTTCCATGGCTATTAATTTACGCTGTCATTTCGAGCCCGTACATACGGGATTCGGGATGACAAGTGTTGTTATTGTTTTCAGGCCCCCGTTTCCCCCTTTGGGGGTATTAAAGGGGGTTAATCTCCCAGCGTAGCCACCATCACTGCCTTGATGGTGTGCAGCCGGTTTTCGGCTTCATCAAAGACCAGTG
>JAJRWG010000031.1 GCA_024276895.1 Bacteroidota bacterium | reverse complement strand
TGTTTATTCTTTGTGGCACTTTGTGCTTCTTTGAGCAACTCTGTGCAATAGCTGTTTCACAAAGAACCGCAAACCTGCCCGCCGCCTAGCTTTGGCAGGCGGGGAAGACACTGAGTTTCACAGAGAAATATCGAAGTTATTCTTTTATTTCGACACTGATTAGTTACAGCTTTTTTAAATTGACCCACCCCTTCGCCCATACGGGCGACCGTAGGTCGGAGGGGATTTAATGGAATTCCTGCCTGACGAAACGACAGTACAGGCAGGAATTTTTTGAATTTTCAATATATCCCAAGTTTACTATTAGCACAGATTAGTTACGCCATAGCAAATAAGACTACGGACGCAGCAAAGGTGCGGAGCACCGAAATCTCTGTAGAAAACAAAAACACCGGTATCGAAGGTGCAGCGCACCGTAATATTCAACCTAAGGGAGGCTCCCATGATGGTAGTAAGAACAACCCGGGAATCAACAGAACCGGTTATGCATTTTAACATCAATACCGTTGAGCAGACCCAAATGGTGAAAACAGGAAAACAATTTATCGAAATGGAATTTAGCCGGCCGGGTTATCCGATTCATCCGGGGTAATCCCCATTTTTTTCATCAGGAAGGTGGCGTTGAGGTTTTGCGAAATGCCCTCCTTGAGCTTGTAGTCGAACACCAGTTCGTTGTTTTTGATCTCCACCTCGAAACGTTTGTTGCGGATGTTTTCAGGATAACTTTCAACCAGCTTGCCCAGTGCCAGGTCGTGGGTGGCCACAAAACCGGCGGCCTGTAAACGGATGAACTGTCGCAGCAGCCCCAGCGAGCCCTTTTGCTTGTCGGCCGAATTGGTGCCGCGAAGGATTTCATCAAGGATGACAAAAACCTTCCGGTCGTTTTCCAGCAGATCAATGAGGGCTTTCAGCCTTTTCAACTCGGCAAAAAAGTAAGATTCACCGTCCTGCAGCGAATCGCTGGTTTTGATGCCTGTAAATACATCCACGGGTTTCAAAACGAAGGTCTTTGCCAGCACGGGCAAACCCGTCATGGCCATCACCAGGTTGATGCCTACGGTGCGCAGGTAGGTGCTTTTACCGGCCATGTTGGCACCGGTGACGATGGTGAACTGCCCCCATCCCGAAACGGAAATATCGTTGCCCACACATTTTTCCGGTGCAATGAAGGGATGTTTGACATCCGTTGCCACGATCTTGAATTCATCCGAAAAAACGGGAAAAACCGTCCGGGGATGGTTGAAGGCAAAGCCCGCAAGGGAGTTTATCTAGTCAAAAAGCGTCAGCACCGAAAACCAGGTACGAACCCTGTTGTTATTGGATTTTACCCATCTTTCGAGCCGCAGCAACTGCAGCACGTCCCACAAAAAGAAAATATTTAAAAAAATGCCCACCAGCAGGTTCAGGCGGTAATCGAAAGCGGCGGTGATGCCGGAGAGTTTCCGGATGCTGCTGTGCGCCGACCGCTCGTCGCCCGTCAGTTTGCCTTTGGCTTCGGCAAGCAAGCCGGATTCAAAGTTTTCAGCTTCAATTAAACCGAAAAGGCGTGCGTACTTTTGAAACTGTACGGTTTTTTTGCTCACCAGGACGTGTTCCCTGCCGATGGCATTCAGCTTCATCCCCACCAACCCGAAAGGCAGCAACAGGAACAGCAGGAAAGCCGTGTAATTCAACAGACCGGCGGCAATAAGGCCCACCACCGAAAAGCCGATCAGCGGGTTGAGCACCAGCATGATTTTGTAAAAAAGCTTGTCGAACGAAGTCCTTCCGCCTTCCATCCAGTTGAAGATCTCTTCCACGGTGTTTTCGCCCTCTTCGTTCAGCAGTCCGGTAGCCTGGAAACGCTGCCGCCACAGGGATTTGTCCCGCAGTTCGGCAACGGCCTGCTGACGGTCGGGCAGCAGCTTTTCGTCTTTGAGCGGGTTCGCAAGCAAACCGGCCAGCGCTTTGCGGCCTCCCCGGGTGGCGCTGCGGTCGATGAACTGGAAGAGGGAGCCTTTCCCGAAAATATCCAGGTTGAAAGTAAACGGATGGCTTTCGTCAAGAAACTCCCGGCCTTCGTCACGACCTTCGGTAATGCCGGCAAGCAGCTTCAGTTCATCGCGGTTGATGCCAAGCAGGGTTTGGTACCACGCTTTCTTTTTAAACAGCCTGGCATGGCGCACGGCCAGCGCGATGAAAATACCAAAACCGGCAAAGCCAATTCCGATCACCCACTCCATCCCGCGGGCTGTGGCAAAATAAATCCCGATCACCGTCAGGCTGAAAACCGCGACGCGCAGGAAGGCCGTCCTGCGGATGGCCCTTTTGGTTTTTTCAAGAAGCGTGGCATTTTCCTTTATCTGATCCTCAAAAAACCGGTTGACGGATGCTTTGCTACTGTTCATGGATTGTTGTTGGAGCTGGCAAATTAACGGATAATTATCCACACGGGGATGGAACACGGATGCCGCAGATCGAGCTGGTTTACGCGGATCAAATCTGTGCCTACCCGCCCCATCCGTGTCCTCCGCGTTCCATCAAAGTACATTTTTCAGTCTTTAAAAAATACCCAAAAAACCGCGCCTGTCAGCAAGCCCTCAAGTGCAAGGGCGACCAGCATGGCGGGAATGGCTTCCCTGCGGTGTCCGTAATATTTTCTCAGTAAAAAAGCGCCGACGGGGATGGACAGCACCACGGGTGTCAGCACAACAATTCCCCACATGCCGTAGGTCTGCCGCATGCGAACGAAAAATTTGTTGCGGCGTGTAAACACTTTTTTCTTTTTCCTCCGTTCATGCCTTTTTTCTCTCCAGTCGCGGTAGCGCAGGCGGGTGCGGTTCGGGGTGACGTAAACCACAACCGGTTTCAGATGGCGCACATAAACAAGGAAGAGCTCGGTAATAAAATAGAAAAAGAAGAAACTGGCAATTCCTCCCAACACAACTCCCGGCATGGTTTCCCAAAAGTCAAGGCCAAGGGTGAAACCGAACCACGGTGCGTAAAAGTATTTGACCATGGCCACCAGAAAAACATTGAGTATTTTAAAAAGGTAGGCCATTGTGGCTCAAAGAAACGACTTTTCTTTCACATCGGGTGGAGACCGGATCGGCCCGGCCAGAACCCGTCGGCGAATGAAGAGGGTTTCGTATGCAGCGGGCATTGTCAGGAAGTCAGGATATTCTATTTTTGCAGCTTGTTTCTGATTTTTAATTTTTTATCCCGATGAAAAAATACCTCGCCACAGCCCTGCTTGCATTCGCAGTTGTTTTAGGATTTTCGCAAAGCGAAGAAGTTATTCACCACGCACTGCACGTCCAGGTCGTTCCCTCGGTTTCCTACCTTTCCGTGACGGATTCGATTAGCGGACTGGACGAAGGTACCGAGCTGGAAATGAGTCTCAACGCATCCCTGTCGGTTACATTCCCGAAAAACGTGAAAGCCAAATTATTGGTGAGCGAAGCGGATGCCAAAGACATCGGTATGGACCGCGATGACAGCGACGGCAATTCGGATGGCCTGAAAATCAATAAATGGAAGATCAAACTCAAAAAAGGAAATGGCAGTTTTGTGATCCGTTACGAAGGAAAAATTCTGTCGCCGCTGGTGCAAAGTCGTGAGAACTACCAGCGTGGTTTCAGCGAGTCGCCGGGCATCATCAGTCAGAAAGGCGTTTACCTGGCAGGTTCCACCTACTGGGTGCCCAACTTTGACGAAAAGCTGGTAACTTTTGAACTGAACACGGCACTTCCCGTTGAGTGGAAAACGGTTTCGCAGGGCCGTCGCACAGCCGAAAGCCTCGACGGTGAACACCACGACACCTGGGTGTGCGACAAACCCCAGGAAGAAATTTTCCTGATCGCTGCGGCTTTCACCGAGTACAGCAACACTATGGCCAACGGCATTGATGCCATGGCCTTTTTGCGCACACCGGACAAAGGCCTCGCCAATAAATACCTTGAGGTCACCGAACAGTACATGGACATGTACCAGCAACTGGCAGGGCCATACCCCTACACCAAGTTCGCGCTGGTGGAAAACTTCTGGGAAACCGGTTACGGCATGCCCTCCTTCACCCTGCTGGGTGAAAGGATCATCCGTTTTCCGTTCATCCTCCATTCTTCTTACCCCCACGAACTGCTGCACAACTGGTGGGGCAACGGGGTGTACGTCGATTTCAGCACCGGCAACTGGTGCGAAGGACTGACGGCTTACCTGGCGGATCACCTCATCAAGGAGCAGCGCGGACAGGGCGAGGCTTACCGCCGTTCCACCCTGCAGAAATTTACCAATGTGGTGGACGCTTCCAACGATTTTCCACTGAACAAATTCATCTCCCGCCACGATTCGCCCAGTGAAGCTATCGGCTACGGTAAGTCGTTGATGATGTGGCACATGCTCAGGCGCATGCTGGGAGACGAAGATTTTATCAAAGGATGGAAGTATTTTTACGAAAGACACAAATTTAAAACGTCTTCGTTCGACGACATCCGGCAGTCTTTTGAGGCGGTGACCAACACCGACCTGAAACCATTTTTCGAACAGTGGACAACACGCACCGGAGCGCCTGAAATTGCCATCGGCGAAGCGACCGTCAGCAAGGAAAGCGGAGGGTACAGCCTGAAACTGACCCTTGAGCAGATACAGGAGGAAGCTGCCTTTGCAGTGGACATTCCCGTCGTGGTAGCCACCGAAAGCGGCCTCGAAACTTTTGTTGCCTCAATGAATGAAAAAACCCAGCAATTCCGTTTCGCTTTAAAGAACAAACCCCTGAAACTGGTGATTGACCCGCAGTACGATGTTTTCAGGAAACTGGACCCCAGGGAAGTGCCGCCGGCCTGGTCGAAAATTTTGTCAAGTAAAAAAACACTGGCCGTACTGCCGGCCAATGCCACCGGTGACAAGAATCAGGAGTACCGCGACTTCGTCAACCGCTGGCAGTCGGCAAACACGGGGCAGTTTGAAATTATTTGGGATACGGACCTGAACGAATTGCCTGTCGACAGAATTTGCTGGGTGTTCGGTTTCGACAACAAATTTGCCGGCAGTTTCAACAAGACCCTGCACAGCTACAATTCGGGCTTTACCGCCGACTCCGTTGTTTTTGAAGGCAAACCCACCGCCAAAGAAAATCACAGTTTCATCATCACGGCATTTAACCCCCAAAATTACAACAGCAGCAATGCTTTCATCGAATTGGGAAACAGGGATGCCATCGACGGACTCGTCCGCAAACTCCCCCACTACGGCAGTTACAGCTACCTGGGTTTTGAAGGGGCCGAGCCGGTGAATGTGGCCAAAGGGCAGTGGCCGGTGCTGAGTTCACCCCTGGTGAAACTGTTCGACCCGAAGGCCCGAAAGCTGAACGTCATCCAAAAACGGGAGCCCCTGGCAACCCTCAAACCGGTGTTTTCGGCGCAACGGATGATGGAACACATCCGCTACCTGGCATCCGACGAACTGAAAGGCCGCGGACTGGGAATGCCGGAACTGGACGAAGCCGCTGCTTACATCGCCGGCAAGTTCAAAGAGTATGGTCTGCAAACCATGGGACACTACTATTTTCAGGAGTTTAGCCATACTTTCGCCGACAAGGGCGAGATGAAAATGAAAAATGTGGTGGGCGTTATTCCCGGCACCGACGACAAACTGAAAGATCAACCTGTCGTGCTTTCCGCACACTACGACCACCTGGGACTGGGCTGGCCCGATGTGCGCAAAGGCAACGAGGGGAAAATCCACAACGGCGCCGACGACAATGCCAGCGGTGCGGCCATTTTGCTGGAGGTGGCCAAATCCATGTCGGGAACCGTCAAACCCAAACGTACGGTTATTTTCGTGGCTTTCACGGGTGAGGAAGCCGGTCTGTTGGGCTCGCGTTACTTTGTAAAAGAGCTCAAAAAGTATTTCCCCGGCGGTGCAACAGCCAACGTTAATCTCGACACCGACGGCTCGCTGTTCGACAAAAACCTGATGGTCATCAACACCGGCACCGCAAAGGAATGGAAGTTTGTATTCATGGGTACCGATTACACCACCGGCGTCAAAACCGACCTGCTGACCCAGGACCTGGATGCCAGCGACCAGGTGGCCTTCATCGAAAAAGGCATCCCTGCCGTGCAGTTGTTCACCGGTCCGACGGAAAACTACCACAGCCCGGCGGACACCTACGACAAAATTGAC
>JAJRWG010000308.1 GCA_024276895.1 Bacteroidota bacterium | reverse complement strand
ATTCTTTTTGTTTTTAGGATTAATAAATAGGGTTATTGCATAATAATACAAGTTCTATTTGTTTTTTAGTTGAAATTTCTTTTACATTTTAATGCCCGGGATTCATCACCATTTCCCCTTGAAAAGGAAAATCTGAACTCTTATTTCTTAAACATACTAACCTAAGATACCCCTAACAATTAAAACTTAATGTTATGGGGGAAAAGGCTAGAAGTTTAGGTTTGTTGAAAACAACAAGCCCGCAATATACAATAAAAATCTTTAATCGTCAAAACCACAGCTTGTAAGCTCACTGAAAATACAAGAAAATCATTGTGGGTTTTTTAAAATGGCGGTCTTTGCTTGTCATTCCGCTTTAGCTGCCTGAGAATTCAAATGCTGCTGTACAAACCTCAAATCGGTATAGGAATACGCCTCGCCCAGTTGGTTTCTGGCTTCGGTCAGCGTCAGCTTGCTGTTTCTCTTAAAAAACAAGACAATCGTTTTCATTTTCTCCCCGCTGACAAAATCGGTTACCGGCAATTCACCCGTCCCCACGAAATGAGCCAGGTGGCCCGAAACGGTCGATACGGCCAGCTCGCGTTCTTCGGCCACTTTTTGCAGGTCTTTGTGTTGCAGCCAAAGTTCTTTGCTGATTTGTTTGGTGTTTACCTTCGGCTTTTTCTCCAGCACGAAAACCTGCGGCAAAGGGGTCACTTTCACTTCGTTTTCAGCACGGTAATCGTCGATGAGTTCCAGCAATTCTTCGCCGAAGTTTTCCAGTTTTTTCCGTCCGAAACCGTGCACGGTCTTCAGTTGATCCATGTCGGCCGGTGCCTGGTTGCTGAGGGCGCGCATGGACTTTAACGACAGCACCATGTAATGTGGCAGGCCCAGTTCGGTGGCTTTTGCATCGCGCCAGGTTTTCAGCAACGCGTAAAGGCCGGGATTGCTGATGCCTTTGCCAACAGGCTGTTTCTTTTTGGGTTTGGGCGGTTTTGTGCCTTCGCTTTCCAGCGTAGCTTTCGCCCTTGCCGCAAGGTAATCTCTGACCGAAAAACCCTGGCGGCAGGAGGTCAGGCACAGCTGTTTGAAACCGGCCTCGTCGAGCAGCCTTTTTTCGGCCCTGACGATTTTTTTGACCACCTCTTTGTTGTCGGTTTCAATCGAAAAGCCTTTCAGCGGTTCCAGCACAATGCTTTGCAATTGTTCGGAGAAGTAAACCGTGGCTTTGCCAACCCTTTCCCGGAGCAGTTCGTTTTTTTCGGCATCTTCGTTTTCCTGTAACAGGCTTCTGATTTGCCGTTCAAACTTTCCGGAAACCGCCAGCACCTTTTCTTTCAGCTTCGCATGCATGTTTTTTAGCGGGGATGAAGCATCCGGCTGCAGGCTGCCGGCGTTTTCTTCCAGTAGCCTGAGCAACCAGTTTGCAGCCTTGAACAGCTCGTCAAAGGCGAACAGGTCGAGCAAAAGCTTGAGCTGGTAGTCGGCTTTTGCTATCTGCAGACGTTGCGGATCGGGCTGATTTTCATCGGTCGTCTTGTTGAAAGCTTCGATGGCGCTGTCGGGCTTCATGCTGGCAGGCGAGAAGGGCGTGCTGAGCACCAGTCCTTCCAG
The DNA here is from genome assembly GCA_024276895.1 of Bacteroidota bacterium. Taxonomy (GTDB): domain Bacteria; phylum Bacteroidota; class Bacteroidia; order Bacteroidales; family F082; genus B6-G9. The sequence continues at coordinate 8,232 of JAJRWG010000308.1, read as the reverse complement.
CGAGCGGCAGCGGCTCAGGGCCACGTAAACCTGTCCGTGGGCAAAAGCCGATTCGGAGTCGATGATGGCTTTGTCGAAGGTAAGCCCCTGACTTTTGTGGATGGTGATGGCCCAGGCCGGTTTCAAAGGCAGCTGGGTGAAGGTGCCTTCCACTTTTTCTTTGATCTCTTTGGTTTGTTCGTCAATTTCGTATTTGATATTTTCCCATACCAGTCTGCCCACCCTGATGGGTTCGTCGTCGCCGGGGCAGCGGACCGTAACGCCGGTTTCGCCGATTTCGGTGACGTGCCCGATTTTCCCGTTAAAAAACCGCTTTTCCATATCGGGGTCGTTCTTTACAAACATGACCTGGGCGCCGGCTTTCAGTTCCAGTTCGGGTTCGGTCGGGAACATGTATTCGGGGAAGTGCCCTTCGATTGCGGCTGAAAAACGCTTCCGCTTTCCCCCGAGCCGGTCCAGTTTTTTGTCGTTGATCGCTTTGGCCTTGGCGTTGTGGGTAGTGAGTATGATGTAGTTTTCGTCACCGGGATCGAAATTCGGTTTGTATCTTTCGTTCAGTTGCTTCACCGCCTCGATGTCCATCTTCTTGTACCTGATCTTGTTGAGCAGCTCAATAAAATGTTGATCGCGCTGACGGTAAACGTGTTGCAGGGTGATGGTGATGTAACCGGACTTTTGCAGGGCCAGGCTGCTGAAAAAGAAAGGGGTTTGGTAATGTTTGGAGAGCAGGGCCCACTCGTTGTTTTTAACTACGGGCGGCAGTTGCTGCATGTCGCCGATCATCAGCAGTTGCACCCCGCCGAAAGGCCGGTCGTTGCGTCTGAACTGCCGCAGGCGCTCGTCGATGCTGTCCAGCAGGTCGGCACGTACCATGCTGATCTCGTCGATCACCAGCAAGTCAAGACTTTTGATGATGTTTCGTTTCTGACTGCTGAAACGCAGGCTCTTTCGGTCTTTGCTTTCGGTGTAGCCGGGGATCCTGGGGCTGAAAGGAAGCTGGAAAAACGAATGGATGGTCACCCCTCCGGCATTGATGGCCGCCACACCGGTTGGCGCCACAACAATCATACGCTTTGGCGAAAGTTCTTTTAAAGTGTGAAGAAAAGTGGTTTTGCCCGTGCCGGCCCTTCCCGTCAAAAAAATATTGTTACCCGTGAACCTGACGAATTCGTGGGCGAGTTGGAGTTCGGGGTTTGGGATATTGTCTTTTTCCACGCGAAAAGTTTGTTTAGCAATCAAAAGTACTAAAAACCGGATGACAAAGCGGTGTTTTACAAAGGTCTCATTTTGATAACCCTGGAGGTTCAGGTGTATTTTGATGAGGTGATAACAGAAGTTTCAATACCTGGATAGAGCGATTCAATGGTGTTGAATGATATTGGTCGTTTTTTATCATTCCCTTTCACTTCTATGGCTTCAAACTTGTCATCTCCCTGAACAACAAAATCAATCTCCGTTTTATTCGTCGTCCGCCAAAAATTAATTTTTCTCATTGAATAATGATCGTGGGAAAGAAGTTCGGTTAAATAGAAGTTTTCGAATAAACTACCTAAGTCTGTCCTCAAACTCAAATCGTTAAAATTATGCAGGATAAAATTTCTGAGACCCAGATCCAGAAAGTATAATTTAGGCGTTTTACTAATTTCTTTATTGTAGTTTTTATGAAAGGGGTAGATTCTTTTGCAAATAAATGTTTGTTCAAGAATATTGAGGTATTCTTCAATTGTATTCCTTGATACACCGAGGGCATTTGAAATTGAATGGATGTTCAATAAATCACCGCTTTGAATCGCTGCTCTTATCAGGAATTTATTGAATTTATCAAAGTCTTTTAACCGGATAAAATCAACCAGGTCTTTTTGTACGTAAGATTGATAAATATCTTTAATCCTGAGTTTTTTATTTATCGATAAGTTTTCATTTGCCACGGCAGGATAAGCGCCATATAACAAAATCTGATACAGGGCATCTTTTTTTGTAATGGGGGAGGCAAAGTCCAGATATTCATTGAATGACAGCCGGTTGATCGTAAAAATACGTGCCCGGCCAACAAGGTGCTCTTTGGTTTTGGCTTTGACCTCCAGTTGTGATGATCCGCTGTAAATGATCTTGATATTTCTTTTCAGGTCGAAAACTTCTTTTAAAAACAAACCGGGTGAGGTCAGCCGTTGAATCTCGTCGATATAAACGTATTTCTTTTCCTGATCATTGCCGGTAAATTGTATAAATTCTGAAATTGAACTGAACAAGGAATGCAATTGCAGGTCATCCAGATTGAAATAGAAAATGTTTTCGGGGGAAGTGTCGGTATTCAGGAGGTTTTCAATCAGCAGATAAAGCAGGGAGCTTTTTCCCACCTGTCGGCTTCCCATCAGCCCGAGTATAAGTTCATTCTCCATATTATCCAGAAGTACATTGAAAATTTCACGCTTTTTCAGGTTAAAAGCGTACGCCGGGTTTTTCCGCCAGGGATTTTGCAACAAAAAGATTTCATGTATCATATTATCCAGATATTTTTTACAAATCTATTAAAATTATCTGGATATTATTTATAGAGTGATCAAAATGTGGGTTATTATTAGGATCCCTGACCTTTCAGGTGGTGCTGCGACTGGAAAGCACGCCTGACTTAAACTTACAGGAAGCGGAGAAAGCAGCCACCTGAAAGGTCGAAACAAAGGGTGGGGGTCTTACTTCCACCTTTCAAGTCCCCACCGCACGAGCTGGCTTCGACTTGAAAGGAGGGGCACTCCCGGAAAGAAGTTCAACCTGTCCGACACATCAAGTTCTAACCACATTTAGAAACCAATAATCCTGCATATATAAATTTATATCTTATATTTGCAGGAAAAAACATGGTTGAGCGTTTATTGACACATAAAATCCTCCGGTTGTTGAAACAATTTCCATCGGTAGCGATACTGGGTCCCCGGCAGGTTGGTAAAACAACACTGGCAAGGCATCTCATGCATCAGATCGACAAAGGATGTCTTTATCTAGACCTGGAACTGCCTGCCGATATCAACCGTCTGTCCAATCCGCAAATGTTGTTTGAGGAAAACAAAGACCGTTGCGTGATCATTGACGAAATACAGCGAATGCCCGGACTGTTTCCGGTGATCAGAGCCATGATAGACCGTCACCGGATACCGGGAAGATTTATCATCCTGGGGTCGGCATCTCCCGGCATTTTACGCGAAAGTTCCGAAACCCTGGCGGGCAGGATAAGCTATACCGAATTATCTCCTTTTTTATTACCCGAAATAGAAAGTTTTGCGGATACTAAAAAACTTTGGATACTGGGCGGATTCCCCGAACCGTTTTTGATGAAAGATGAAGAAATGCGCCATGAATGGCTTTTATCTTTTGTCAGAACCTATGTTGAACGGGAGCTCCCTCTGCTTGGCCTGAAAACGGACCCGGTCCTGCTCAATCGCCTGTTGAGTATGCTGGCCTACAACCAGGGTCAATTGTTAAATCTTTCCAAGCTTTCCGGTGCGCTGGGTGTTACAATTCCTACGATCAGCCGGTACATGAACTATTTTGAACAATCGTATTTCCTGAAACGGCTTCCCCCGTTTTACATTAATCTCAAAAAAAGATTGATCAAATCACCTAAAGTTTATATCCGCGACAGTGGGGTTTTGCACCATATTCTCGGCTTACTGAATTTCAATGACGTAATGGGGCACCCTGTTGCCGGTGACTCGTGGGAGGGCTTTGTCATTCAACAAATTATTTCTTATTTCGGAAGCCGTTTCGATTATTCTTTTTACCGTACGCAGGACGGAACCGAATGCGACCTGGTCATTTCAGAAGGAACCGTCGTTTTGGCTTGTATCGAAATCAAACTCAGCGATGCACCGAAAATAACCAGGAGTTTTACCATTAGCATCCAGGACCTGAACCCGCGATATGCTTTTATGATCATCCCGGATTGTGATGAACCCTACCTGCTGAAAGAGAATATTAAGGTTTGCAGCCTGTCCGGGTTTTTTAATATTTTTGATGAACTGACAGCAAGATAACCCAAAACAGATCGATATGGAAAATCCTATCACCTCCATCATCATCGACGACGAGCTGGATGCCCGCGACGGGCTGGAGGCGGTCATCAAAACTTTCCTGCCTGAAGTGGAGGTGCTGGCCAAAGCCAAAAATGCCACGGAAGCCATTAGGGAAGTTCTCCAACACCGGCCCGAACTTATTTTTCTCGATATCAGGATGCCGGAACATGACGGGTTTTATGTGGCAGGTGAATTGAACAAACTGGGGCTGGAGCCCTGCATCATCTTTGTCACCGCCTACGACCAGTATGCCATCGACGCCATCAAACACGCCGCTTTCGATTTCATCCTCAAGCCGGTGGACCCGGATGAACTCATCAAAGCCATTCCCCGCTACAAAAACATGAAAGAGAAAGAGTCGCTGAAAATCAAGATCGAAAGGTTGCATGCATGTCTGCAACCGAGGCAGTTGAAATTTCCCACGCAAACGGGCTTTGTTTTGATTGAGCCCGGCGAAATAATCTTTGCACAGGCGGATGGTAACTATACCGTCTTGCATCTGACAGGAGGCGGAAAGGAAATTGTAAGCCTTCAAATCGGACAAATCAAGGCGATGCTTGACAGCCTGCATTTTGTACGTTCCGGGCGCTCCCATATCATCAATCTCAAACGCATCAAGGCTTTCGACCGTCAAAAAAAAGATTTTGGTTTTAAAAGGCGAAACTCCTGTGGAAATAAACGTTTCAAAAGCCGGGATGAAACGATTGAAGGATTTTTAGCCACCAATAACCGCCTTACACGCTCTTTTACACAAACCAAAACAGCCCCAGCATCACCAACACCCCCAGGCCAAAGCCGGAGTAAACCTGGGCTTCGCTGTGTGCACCCAGTTTCAGCCTGGCAAAACCGGTGAGACCGGCAGCCAGGGCAAGCAGGTAAATGATGATGCGGAGGTCGAAGTGAAAAGCCAGGGCAAGACCCGTAAAAGTTCCCAACAGTCCACCCATGGCAACCATGTGGATGCTGATCTTACCCAGGTAATTCAGCAGCAGGCTTAGCAATACCAGCATGGTAGCGCCAAGCATGAAAAAGTTGAACAGTGTGGGTACAGGCCCCTGCTTCAACAGATAATAGGTGAGGTAATAAACAATGGCCATGCTGAACAGCGGCAAAACCCTTTCGCGGCGGCCCTGCATTTGCAGGCTCTGTACAAAGCCCAGTTTCAGGTAGATGAGCATCAGCATGCCCGGAAACACAAAAGTAGTGACAAAAACAAAAGCCGGAACGATGTAGTTGTAGCTTACCGGCAGGCTGAAGTTGAAATGCGTGGGAATACTGAACAGCAGCAACGAAGCATAAGTAGGCATCAGCAAAGGATGAAACAGGACTGAAATGACCCGTGCTGCTATTTTTTCCATCAGTTACAGTTCTTTACGAAGCCTCGCCACGGGGATGTCAAGCTGTTCGCGGTATTTGGCAATGGTGCGGCGTGCAATGTTGTATCCCTTTTCTTTAAGCAATTTGGCCAACTGGTCGTCGGTGTAAGGTTTGCTTTTGTTTTCCGACTGGATGATCTCCTTGAGAATGACTTTTATCTCGCGGGTGGAAACTTCTTCACCGTCTTCTTTTTCCATGCCTTCGCTGAAAAAACTCTTCAGTAAGAATGTCCCAAAATCGGTTTGCACGTACTTGCTGTTGGCCACCCGCGAAATTGTTGAAATATCCAGGTCCACCATTTCGGCAATATCTTTCAGGATCAGCGGGCGCAGTTTTGTTTCGTCGCCGGTCAGAAAATATTCGTGCTGGTAATCCATGATGGCCTTCATGGTTGCGTAAAGTGTGTTCTGACGCTGTTTAATGGCTTCGATAAACCATTTGGCAGAATCAATTTTCTGTTTGGCAAAAGAAAAGGCCTTGCGCAACTCCTTGGTTTTTTTCTTGCGGTTAAGGTTGCTGGCCATGTCCGAGAAATCGGTACTTACCCGCAGGTCGGGATTGTTCCACGAATTCAGCGTCAGTTCCAGTTTCCCATTGTTGTTGGTAATGGTAAAATCAGGGATAATGTAATGGTTGGTCCGGGTTGTTTCACTGAGCGAGTTACCCGGTTTGGGATTCAGCAAAAGTATTTCGTCCATTGCCTTTTTCAGTTGTTCTTCACTGATTTCGGCACGTTTCATGATTTTGGTGTAGTGCTTTTTTGTGAATTCGTTAAAGTAGCGGCGAATGATTTTAACGGACAGGTCAATTGTTTCCGAAGGATTTTCTTTCCTTTTATTTTCCAGCTGAATCAGCAGGCATTCCTGCAGGTTACGTGCACCCACTCCGGCAGGGTCAAACTCCTGGATGATTTTTAAAACGTCTTCGACTTCCTGTTTGGTGGTAGAAATATTCTGGGTAAAAGCGAGGTCGTCAACAATGGTGTCGGTTGAACGTTCCAGGTAACCCGAATCGTCAATGTTACCGATAATATAGAGTCCGATCTGGTATTGCTTCTCGTTGAGTTGCCTGATGCCCAACTGACTTTTCAGCAGGTCATGAAAGCTCTGTCCCGCAGCAAAAGGGATTTCATAATGCTGATCATCGGGGCTGTAATTATTCGTTCGCAATTTATAAGACGGTATGTCGTCCTCCAAGTAATCGTTCAGGTCAAACTCTTCATTTTCTTTTTTGAAATCATCCAGTTCAACCGTGTCACCGTATTCATCCGAATCCGTCTCCGTCACCTCGGATTCAGCCATGGGCTCCTGTTCGTCCACCTCGGGGGCATCCACCTCCAGGGCAGGATTTTCCTCAATTTCCTGTTTGATGCGCTGCTCCAGCCCCACCGCTGGTATCTGCAACAACTTCATCAACAGTATCTGCTGAGGCGATAATTTCTGCTGTAACTTGAGTTGCAGGTTCTGTGAAAGCATGGAGCTAAAATGTTAAATCCAACAAGACAAATGTAAAACTTTTTTTAATGGCACGGTTTTGGTTTGCGATTTTTTCTGATTGTTCTCCTTACTTCCTCATTGCTCCTGTGTTAGCCTGTCTCGTTGTCTTGAAAAACAATTTTCCTGAGGGATTGAACCGCGGTTTATTGTATTTTTACAAAAAAAAGCACCGATGAACTCCGGTTTGCAGCAACAAGCTGGTTTTTAAACAGGGAACAGACAATGAAACTGCCAATTTCCATACTTGCTTTTCTGCTTTTCACGCTAAGCACATCTGCCGTTGCCTCTGTTAACGCATATTATTTTCCGGATACCGACACGGTTCCCCCTCCTCCTGAATCGCCCGACACCCTTTCGGGTCCTGCGGAAAGTTGTGTGGGTGACACGGCTGTTTACACCACTGACATCCCCCTTGGATGTTCGGCCGAGTGGTACATCAACGACAGCCTGCAGGGTTCCGATTCCAGTTCCATGGAAGTGGTGTGGGATGACGACGGTGATTACACCGTCAGCCTGTATTACGATTGTGATTCGGGTACCACTTTCGTCGATTCCCTCGTCGTTACCGTTTACGATACCCCTGAAAAGCCGGGCGACATCGAGGGCGACTCGGCTGTTTGCGAGTTTACCACCCACACCTATTCCACCACCGTTGACCCCGGCGAAAGTTGTCAGTGGTACGTGGCGGGTGAGTTGCAGTCCAGTATCGACACTTTCATGGTTTACACTTTCAGCAGTGCCGGCGACTACCTCATCGAGGTTTGGGCGGTTAACAATTGCGACACCAGCAACCAGAAAAGTTTTATGATGGTCAAGGCAGCCGGCGAAGCCCCTGAGCCACCCGCACCCATCGACGGTCCGGTGGAGTCCTGCACGGGTTTCACTGAAACCTACACCACCTCGGTTGGGCCCGACGAAGACTGCCAGTGGAAGGTGGACAACGAAATCCAGGAAACAACCGACACCATCCTTGACGTCACCTGGACAACCGACGGCCAGCACCAGATTGAGGCCAGGGCTGTGACCAGTTGCGGCACCAGCAACCCGACTACGCTGGATGTCAGAGTTTTTGAATTGCCCCTGGTGGACCTGGGTAACGACACCTCTATTTATCAGGGACAAACACTAACACTCGATGCGGGAAACGAAGACAGCCAGTACCTTTGGTCAACCGGCGACACCACGCAGACGATCGAGGTTATGGAAACGGGTGAGTACAGCGTACAGGTGACCAACTTCTGCGGCGAGGACAGCGACACCATTTTTGTAGATGTTATTGTGGGGATAGAGTT
>JAJRWG010000307.1 GCA_024276895.1 Bacteroidota bacterium | reverse complement strand
ATCATGTCTTCGTCCCGGGCAAACCGGTGCACTTTCAGCTTGCTGTATTGCATGCCGTCGGTCAGGTCTGTTTTGCCGATGGGCCAGTCGCGGGCCGTCCCTTCCTTGTAAAGATTGGCATAAAGCCTCACAACCAATTGTTTCAAGGTATCCGGACTGTTGTTGAAGTAAATCACGCTTTCGCTGCCGCGGATGACACTCTCTTCCGCAAGCAACTCGGCCTCAATGGAATACCTCGAGCGGTTCTGCCAGTAAAACGGCCCCGGACGCCCGTCAACCGAGCGGGTGGCATTGCGGTAAGCTTCTTTCAATTCGGCAGGTAAAGGTTTGTCCTGAGCCAGGACAGGGGCATTTTGCATGAGGGCGATAAGCAGCAACATGCAGAGACTTTGTTTACTCATCTTTATCTATTAAAATAAACACAAAAGTAAGGCGCTGTAAAATTAAAATTTAAGCGGTATTGTTTGCCGGAGGTGCGTATTTTTTTTGCTGGCTGCTGTAATCCCTGCATTTACAGTTAACCAAAGAAATTTTACCTTTGCCGGGCCATGCGTATTGACATCATCACACTCTTCCCCGAAATGTTCGACGGGCCGTTTTCGCACTCCATTGTCAAAAGGGCACAGGAGAAAAACATGGCCGAAATACACCTGCACCAACTCAGGGATCACGCCACCGACAAGCACCGCAGGGTGGACGACTATCCCTTTTCGGGTGGAGCCGGCATGGTGATGATGATAGAACCGGTAGCCCGTTGTATCGAAAGCCTGCAAAAGCAACGGCAGTACGACGAGGTCATTTACACCAGTCCCGACGGTGAACTGCTGGACCAGCCCATGGCCAACCGCTTGTCCGTCCTCAGCAACATCATCATTTTGTGCGGACATTACAAAGGCATTGACGAACGCATCCGCGAGCATTTGATCACCAAAGAAATTTCCATTGGCAACTACGTGCTTTCGGGAGGGGAACTTGCTGCCGCCGTAATCGTTGACAGCCTGGTCAGGTTGCTGCCCGGCGTACTGGGCGATGAAACTTCAGCGCTGAGCGACAGTTTTCAGGACGGGCTGGTTTCGCCCCCTGTTTACACCCGTCCCCGCGAATTTAGGGGCTGGAAAGTACCCGACATCCTGCTATCGGGCAACGAAAAACTGATCCGGGAGTGGAAGAACGAACAGTCGGTCAGGCGGACAAAACAGCGCAGGCCCGGGCTGCTGGACGAATAATTTTTCCTGCCAGCGATGTGTATCCATAAAAACATATCCCTTGGTTTTTTCCCTGAGAAAAGCTGCTAACAAAGACCTGTGGAAAAGCCGTAAATTATTTTCATCCGATTTATTTGCACATTACAAAATAGCTGTATATTTGCACTCATTTTTGAATCAGCACCTGAAACTCTTAATACAATGGGAAAGAACGAATTAATTAAATTGGTGGAAGACAGTGTAGCCGTAAAAGAATTCCCGAAATTCAAAGCCGGCGATACAATTACGGTAACTTACAAAATCAAAGAAGGAAGCAAAGAGCGTTTGCAGAAATTCCAGGGCGTTGTGTTACAGCGCGTGGGCCACGGACCCACAGCCACCTTCACCGTAAGGAAAATATCGGGAAACATTGGCGTGGAAAGAATTTTCCCCATTGCCTCCCCTTTTCTCGAAGAAATTGTAGTGAATAAAGTTGGCGTGGTCAGAAGGGCAAGAATATTTTATTTCCGCAACCTGCGTGGTAAAAAAGCCAGGATCAAGGAAAAAAGAATGTAAGCACCTCACGAAAGAACTTAAAACTCCGGTCGTCAGGGCCGGAGTTTTTTTGTTTTTACTGTTTCGTGTCATGGGAATAAAGATGGCAATAGCAGCTATGAAAATACATTCTGACTGCAAATAAAATTTAAAGATTTGTTTAACTGAGATCCCTTAAAAACGATTATATTTGGTCAGTTTTTTACTAACCTGGGGGCTTTAAGACGAACTGTTGCTTCAGGACACTTGGGCCAGATAACAGAAATTAGTATCTTTGAACTATGAAAGCAAGAACTAAACATATAAGTCAGTTAATACGAAACACCATTAGTTCGATTGATCCAAAAGCAGAAGTGATTCTTTATGGTTCAAGAGCCAGAGGGGATGAACAAAATGATTCGGACTGGGACATTTTAATATTAACGGACTATGCGGTTAACCTTCAGATTGAAAGAAAATTTAGAGACAAACTTTATGACCTGGAACTGGAAACTGGTGAAGCCTTCTCAGTTTTTGCCTATTCAAGAAACGATTGGAAATCCAAACAACGAATTACACCGTTTTATCAGAATGTTGTTCAGGAAGGAATACAATTGTGACCTTTGAAGATAAAATAGCATATGTAAAATACAGAATTGAATCATCACATAGAACATTTGATGCGGCAAAAGTATTGGCAGAAAATGAATTTTGGAATTCAGCAGTAAACAGGCTTTATTATTCTATATACTATGCTGTGAATGCTCTACTTGTTTTAAATGAGATCTATACCAAATCACATGCTGCAACAAAAAGTCAATTCTCATTACATTTTGTAAAAACCGGTAAGTTTGATAAAAAATACGGAAAACTATTATCAGAATTATTCGACTGGAGACAAAAAGGAGACTATGAAAACATCTTTGACTATGACAAAGAATCTGTTCAGCCATTGTTTAATCCGGTTAACGATATGATTAGACTAATCGAAGAAGAAATAAAAAAGGGCCTGTGATATGAGAATTAAACACAATAATAAGGATATTTGCTTGCAGAATAATACTTTAAACTAAAACGGCACACCGCATATTCAGACCGTCAGACTGTCTAAAAACCTACAGCAATTTGTGAATAGTTTTAACTGCCTGAACTTTGGTTATGGCCAATGAATGCT
>JAJRWG010000002.1 GCA_024276895.1 Bacteroidota bacterium | reverse complement strand
GTGGAATCGGTCAGGGTAATTGCCGAAGCAGCAGCCGAACTGGGTATCAGCTACCTGACGCTGTACACTTTTTCGACCGAAAACTGGAAACGCCCAAAAACCGAAGTAACGGCATTGATGAATCTTTTTGCTGAAACCATTGAAAAAGAAATCGTTACCCTGAATAAAAACAACATCAGTCTGAATGCTATCGGCGATATTGAAAGTATGCCGAAAGCCAATTACAAAAAACTGATGGAAACCATCGAACGAACTGCACAAAACACCAGGATGGTTCTTACACTGGCATTGAGCTACAGTTCCAGAAATGAAATTGTCAGGGCTGTGCGGAAAATGTTTGACAGTAAAAAAATCACCCATGCAGACCAGATTACAGAAGAATCCTTATCAGCTTTTTTAGACACGGCAGACCTCCCTGAACCGGAACTGCTAATCAGAACCAGCGGGGAAAACAGGATCAGCAATTTCCTTTTGTGGCAAATTGCATATACTGAGTTGTATTTTTCGAACAAGTTGTGGCCCGAATTCCGTAAAGAAGATTTTTACAAGGCCATTGTCAATTACCAGGAAAGGGAAAGAAGATTTGGGTTGATCAGTGAGCAAATAAAAAGTTAATCTGTTTTGATGAGAGGAAAAAGAGGAAGATTGATTTACTATTTATTGCTTTTTGCCCTGCTGGCAAGCCCGGCATTGTTGCAGGCACAAATACCCGTGGGAAGCGATTTGTCGAAGATTGATTATGAGCGTCCTACCGAGTATGTGTTGGGAGGCCTCGAGGTCAATGGGGTTGAATACCTCGACAAAAATGTCATCATCATGCTTTCGGGCCTTGAGGTGGGTAAAAGAATCAAAATTCCCGGTGATGATATCTCAAAAGCCATTATTCTGCTTTGGGACCAGGGTTTGTTCGACAACATCAGCATCACGGCTTCAAAGTTTATCGGCAACAGTGTGTTCCTGAACCTGAATCTTCGCGAGCGCCCGCGTTTGTCCAAATTCTCCTTTACGGGTATCAAAAAGTCGGGAGCCGATGACATCCGCGATAAAATCAACCTTTCGCGCGGCGATGTGGTGACCGACCACCTGATGATCAGGACCGCCAACATCATCAAAGGACATTTTGCCGAAAAAGGCTACCTGAACGCTGAAGTGACCATCGATGAAAAGCCTGACAAAACCCACGATAATTTCAAGGAACTGGTCATCCACATCAAGAAAAACAAAAAGGTCAAAATTGCACACATCAACATCATTGGCAACACCGAACTAAGCGATGAAGCAGTCAGGGGAGCCATGAAAGAAACCAAGCAAAAAGGGGTCTTCAATCCCATAGAACCTTTGGGGCCGCTGGTTGTTGACCTGACGGCAGATGTGTTTACCCTGCGTTTTAAAAAGTTCAGGGACGATTTTCTGAATTACTGGCTCGATAATTACAAGATGAAGATGTTCAAAGGATCCAAGTTCATCGAATCGAAATACAAGGATGACCTGGACCTGATCATTGCCAAATACAACAAAAAAGGATACCGCGATGCCCACATCATTTCCGATTCGGTGTACGCCATCGACAAAGCTACCATCGGCATCGACATAAAAATCGAAGAAGGATATAAATATTATTTCCGCAACATTACCTGGGTGGGTAACACCATTTACACTGCCGCTTTCCTGAACACGGTTCTGGGCATAAAAAAAGGCGATGTTTACAACAAAGAACTGATTGAAACCAATATTCAGTTCAACCCCAGCGGACTCGACATCAGTTCTCTTTACATGGATAACGGCTACCTGTTCTTTAACGCCGAGCCGGTTGAAGTATATGTTGACAATGACTCCATCGACATGTAGATCAGGATTTTTGAAGGCAAGCAGGCACGCATCGACAAGGTTACAGTCAAAGGAAATACCAAGACCAACGATCACGTGGTGATCAGGGAATTGCGGACCAAGCCCGGGCAGCTTTTCAGCCGGAGTAACATCATCCGCACACAACGCGAACTGGCCAACTTAAGATATTTTGATGCCCAGACCATCAATCCCAATGTGAACCCGAAACCATCGGAAGGTACGGTTGATATCGAGTGGCAGGTAGAAGAAACATCTGCCGACCAGATTGAATTGTCGGGAGGCTGGGGCTACGGACGTATCCTGGGAACCCTGGGACTGAGCTTCAACAATTTCTCACTCAAGAACATATTTAAAAAAGGCGCCTGGCGGCCTGTGCCCTCGGGTGACGGCCAGAAATTGTCGTTGCGCTTTCAAACCTACGGTGTTGGTTACATGAGTTGGAGTGCTTCGTTTACCGAACCCTGGCTGGGCGGAAAAAAACCCAATGCCTTTACGGTTTCGTATTACCACTCCATTTACTCCAACGGCCTGCCCAAATCCGATACCAACCAAAGCCGTTTTGCAACTGATGGATTTACCGTAGGCCTGGGAAAACGGCTAACCTGGCCCGATGACTTTTTCACCCTCTATCAGGGTATTAACGTACAGTTGTACAACCTAAGGAATTACAGTCGTATTTTCCCCGTGGGCTCAGGTACCGGGAATTTTAACAACATCAACTACAATATTATTTTAGGCAGGGCATCTATCGACCAGCCAATCTACCCCCGCAGGGGCTCCGACATTACCATCGACGGGGAATTCACCCTGCCTTACTCGCTTTTCAACAACAAAGATTATTCATCCCTTGACGAAGACGACCGGTACAAATGGATTGAGTACTACAAAATTAAAGTGAAAGCTTTCTGGTATTTTGAGTTGATGGATAAATTGGTGTTTGCGGCCCGTTTCCGCTTCGGATACCTGGGGAACTACAATAAAGAACTGGGCACCACACCTTTTGAACGCTTTTACCTGGGAGGTGACGGGCTTTCGGGCTACAACCAGTTCGACGGACGCGAAATTATCGGCATGCGTGGTTACACCAACGAGTCGATTGTTGCTTACTACAGGCCATCCACCAGCCTTTCGGTGGCAGTGGGGGGGACGGTTTACTCGCGGAACACGCTGGAAATCCGTTATCCGCTTTCGCTGAATCCCAGTTCTACCATTTTCGGACTGGCCTTTGTTGAAGCAGGCAACTCGTGGCTGGCATCGCAAAAATTCGACCCGTTTAACCTCTACCGGTCAGCAGGTGTGGGCATCAGGGTCTTTTTACCCATGTTCGGCATGTTGGGCCTTGACTGGGCTTACGGTTTCGACCCTGTACCGGGCAACCCGTCGGCATCGGGAAGTCATTTCCATTTCTCGCTTAACCAGTCGCTGGATTAAAGTGTGAAAACTGGCAAGATATTTGAAGCAATCACTTGTTCAAACAATAAAAATCTCATGAAAAAAATACTGACAACAGCCATCGCAGCAACGGTAATCCTGACAATATTTGCCGTTGCTCCTGCTGCTTACGGCCAAAAGTATGCGTTTGTGGATACCGAATACATCCTCGACAACATCCCTGAATTCCAGGATGCCCAGGAGGAACTGAACGGCATGTCGACCAAATGGCAAAAGGAAATCGAAGCTGCCTATGCCGAGGTTGAAGAAATGTATAAAAAGTACCAGGCAGAGGCCGTTTTGTTACCCGACGACGTAAAGCGCAAGCGCGAAGATGCCATTGTTGAGAAAGAAAAAAAAGTAAAAGAAATGCAGCGCCAGTATTTCGGTCCCGAGGGCGAACTGTTTAAAAAACGGCAGGAACTCATCCAGCCCATCCAGGAAAAAGTGTTCAACGCAATCGAAACGGTGGCCACTACCCGGAATTTTGCCTTTGTTTTCGACAAAGCCGGCGGAATGACCCTGCTGTATGGAAACCCCAAGTTCGACATCAGCGACGATGTGCTTGACGAAGTGGGTACCGTGATGCAGACGGTAAAACTGGAAAATCGCAAACGGAAGAATTAAGAACACAGAGGGCTGGTGTTGGATCCATCCCTGAGCTGCGGGATTCTATTATTTACTGTTTTATTGTTTGATTTACTAATTTGCTGATTCCCCGGCTCCCTCCCCGGTTTAACCGTTAATCTTTCTTAATTCTATCTGAATTAATTTGTTAAAAGACAGACTGATTTAATTTTTTCTTACTTTTGCGCTCCAAATTACATAAAACATTATTATTCACAATATTGAAATAAAGATGAAATCGTTTACAAAAGCAATTGCACTTTTCTCGTTGGTGGTCGTTTTTACCGCCTTTGGGTACAGCCAACCGGGTTTGAAACTGGGTTACATTGATTCAAATGAAATCCTTTCCATGATGCCGGAAACCGATTCCTTACAACAGGAATTGAAAAATTATGCTGATTTTCTGGATGAGCAAATGAGCACCATGGCCATGGAGTATCAGACAAAATTCCAGCAGTACCAGGAAAATGTAGCCACCATGTCGGACCTGATCAGACAAACAAAAGAGAAAGAAATTACCGACCTTCAACAACGCATCCAGGCATTTCAGCAGTCGGCTGACCAGGATTTGCAGACCAAGCAGCAGGAATTGTTCAACCCGCTGATTGAAAAAGTAAAAAAAGCCATTGACGAAGTTGGTAAGGAAAACGGTTACAACTACATTTTTGATGTAGGCACAGGGGTACTCGTCTTCTTCGAGAACGGCGACAACATACTCCCGCTTGTAAAAAAGAAACTGGGAATAAATTAGAGAAAAAAGAACATTGTGCAAAGCCCGCTTCACTGCGGGCTTTTTTTGTGTTCGCCGGGGACGGCATTAGAGTTCATCCAAAAACAACCCGGCCAGTTTCATCATCTCCAGTTCAGCAATCTTGGCGGTGTACAAGGCCTCGTTGTACCGGTTGATTGAATCTTCCAGATCAACCTGAGCCTTGCGAAAATCAATGGAAGAGATTTGCCCCAGGCGGAACATCTCGCCCGAGCGGGAAAAATTCATCCGGTTGGTCTCCTTGTTTTTTTCTTCCGCTCGCAGGATAAACAGGGCATTGATGTAATTGGAGTAGGCATCGAAAACCTGACGCTGAAGTTCATTTTCGGCTTGTGCCAGTTGTTGCTTGGTGTTTTCCAGCGCGATGATGGCATTCAGCTCGCTTGTGCGCGTCTGTCCGCCGTCAAAAAGATTCCAGTTCAGCGTAATGGCCGTAGAAAAGCCTGAGCTTTTTTGTGCGAGCAGGTTACCCACATCGTTTCGCAGGCCTGTAATTGAGTAACTGCTGTTCACGTCAAGCGTAGGAATGTAACCCGCTTTACTTTGTTTGATGAGCAGGTCTGAGATGTCTTTGTTCTGAATAGCGATCAGGTAATCCACATTACGGTTGAGGGCGCTTTCGAGCATTATTTTTTTGTCCACCCCTGCCGCATAGCTAACAAGGGTATCCACCTGAAATACATTGGCCATTTCAAGCCCCATGATGACGTTGAGATTGTTCCGGGCCAGTTCGAGCTGCCGTTTAGTGTTGATGTAATTGATGCTGTCGTTGTTGAGGTCCACCTCTGCGTTGAGCAAATCCAGTTCGGTGGCATGCCCGTAATAATACTGGTCCTTGACGTAAGTGTAACGAATATTGGAGATGTTTATCGTCCGTTTGATGTTTTCAATACGCGAAGTCAGGTTGGCCACATCGTAGTACGACCTGACCAGTTCAATCAGTGCATTTTCAATGATTGCCCTTGCCTGTAATTCCGACAGGGTGTAATCGGCCTTTAAAACCTTGCGGTTGTAATGGCGATTCATGCCGTCAAAAAGCCGGTAGTTTAACTCCATTGAAGCATTGTAAACTTTTGACACTGCCCCGGTGCGAGCCATTTCATCACCGGTAAAAAAGGTCAGATCCAGGTCGCTTTTGTTGTAATTCCCGCTGGCGCCGGCAGTCAGGGTAGGCAGGTAACCCGTGCTGAGCACCCCGGCATTGTTTTCGGCAATGCGGATGTTGTTTTTGGCAATTTGTACATCGTAGTTGTTCTGCATGGTGAGTTGAACGGCCTTTGTCAGAAACAAAATGCTGTCTGCATTTTGCTGCGCCAGAGCCGGGACAGTCACGATCATCAACAAGAAAATTATTTGCTTACTTATAAAATTCATCGCTTTCGGCTTTAAGTTCTTTTATTGCTCCTTCAAATTGTTCGGCTGCGACCCATTCCCCTTCCCACAAAAAATGCAGAAACCGTTTGAAACTGTTCAGCGAAACAAGCAAAACAGGAAGCAACACCAGGGTAAGTATGGTAGAAATGGTAATGCCATAGGCCACTGAAACAGCCATGGGGATAAGGAACTGGGCCTGCATGCTTTTTTCCAGGATCAGGGGTGCCAGTCCGGCAACGGTGGTTACCGAGGTAAGGAAAATCGCCCTGAACCTCGAAATACCTGCCTGGTAAACGGCTTCTTTAAACGGCATGCCCTCTTTCAGGTAAAGATTAAACTTTGTCACCAACACCAGTCCGTCATTGACCAGTATCCCGATGAGCGCCACCACTCCAAGCATGGAAAGAATATTTACCGGTATGCCGTGCGCCCAGTGTCCCCATGCCACCCCGATCAGGCTGAAAGGGATCAGTACAAACAACAGCAGTGTCTGGCCAAACGACCTGAAAGTAAAAGTGATGACGGCAATGATGAGAAAAAGTACAACCGGCAGCACCTTTCCCGAGGAGGAAGAAGTCTTTTGGGCCTCGCGGTTCTGGCCTTCGTACAGGGTGCTCACCGACGGATATTTTTCCAGAATGGGCGGAACGATATTTTGCTGAACATCTTCCAGGATATCGGTTACCGAAGTTGTTTCGTCAATCAGGTCGGCGTCCACCACGATCTGCCGCTTACCGTCAAGGTGGTTAATGGAAACAATGCCCCGACTGATGGAGCAAGTAGCGATTTCACCGAACGGCACCCGGTCTTTTGAGGGCGTAACGATAAACATTTCGCTCAGGTTGTTGATGTACGAGCGGCCTTTTTCGTTGTAACGCACCCATATCTTCACTTCGTCCCTGCCACGTTGTAAGCGCTGCACTTCGCGGCCGAAAAACCCAGAGCGTATCTGCCCCAGCACGTCCTGCAGGGTAAGCCCAAGCATGTAGGCCTTGTCTTTCAGCTTCACGTCAATTTCCTTGATGCCCAGCCGGTCGTTGTCGTTGATGTCTTTCAGCGCGCTCAGCCTGGACAGTTCCAGTTTCAGCTCGTTTTTGGCGGCTTCAAGCTCCTCCAGGTTGTTGCCCAGAAAAGCTACCGACACCGGTTTGCCAAATGTGCTGCCGGCACCGTACGACAAAGATTCGGCACCCATTACCGGACCTGTCTTCCGGGCAATGGCATTGGCAATGCGGAAAGAAACCATGTTGCGGGTTTCGCCTTCAAGCAGGATCAGGTTCAGGCTCCCCTCAGCGGTTGTGGGCCCTATCTTTTTTTCGATGTGTTTGATCACGCTGAGCCCGTCCGCGCGTTCCTGCTTAAAGTCTTCATTCACCTGCCAGGCTGCTTCCTGGATCTTATCAATCCATGCCTCGGTGATGGATTCGTTGGTCCCCGAAGGCATTTTCAAAGTGATGGTAATGTTGTCACGTTCGATGAATGGGAAAAAAGTACCCCGGATGATGCCGCCTTTAAACGATGCAAGGGTTAAAATGAACAGGGTAACGACAATCGAAAAGATCAGTGTCTTGTTGTTGATGGCAAACCGCAGAAAGGGCGCATAGGTTTTGTCGCGCATCCAAAACATCAACTTATCCATAAAACGAATAACCCTGTTCTGACTGCGTTCACCAACCAGGGCCCTGGAATGAGCCAGGTGGGACGGCAGGATGATGATGGCTTCGATGAGTGAAATCAGCAGTGTGGAAATGACCACGAAGGCAAGTTCTCCAAAGTAATCCCCTATGCGGCCGTCGAGGAAAAAGAATGTGGAAAAGGCGATGATGGTTGTGAGGATGGCCGAAACGATAGCCGGCAACACCTCCATTGTTCCGTCAATGGCTGCACGGATCGGATTTTTTCCTTTTTCGTAGTGGTGGTAAATGTTCTCGGCAATGACAATGCCGTCGTCAACCAAAATACCCACAACCACGATCATGCCGAATAGCGAGATAACATTAACCGTCACTCCGTAAATATTCGCCAGGATGAACATGCCGAAAAAGGAAATGGGCAGACCTACAGCCACCCAGAATGCCATGCGCGGGTTCAGGAAGAGCGAAAGAAACAGCAGCACCAGCAACATGCCCATTGTTCCGTTTCGCACAAGCAACGATCTTCGTTCCAGCAGATTGACCGATCTGTCGTGGACGATGATGGCGACAACACCCTTGTTTTCGCTGTTGAACTTGTCAACGTAACTACGGATATTTTCGGCGGCCTGTAAAAAATCTTCATTGTTGGTGGTCTGCACCTCCACTTCCACAGAGGTTTTCCCGTCAACTTCAATGCGGTCGGGGTCTTCCGACCAACGGTCACGCACCACGGCAATATCCATCAGGCGGACTGTTTTTCCGCTGGCATCCGATCGGATGACGATATTGTTCAGTTGGTGACCATAGTACTGCTTGAACCGTCCCCTGATCAGGTATTCCTCTTTTTCGGTTATGATTTTTCCCCCCGTGATGTCAAGGTTGGCTTTTTTCACGGCATCGGCCACTTCGGTAAAAGTAAGGTTGTAAGCCCTGAGCGTGGTTTCGTCAACGGCAATCTCAATCTCTTCTTCAGGGAAACCGTAAATGTCAACTTTGGAAATACCGTGAATCCCGCGCAGATCGTCTTCGATATGTCTGGCAATCTGTTTCAGCGAGCGTAACGAAATGCTGTCAGCACTGATGGAAAAGGTGATGACCTTGTTCAGGTTTTCGTTCTTGAAAACAACCGGAGGCTCCATGTCAACCGGAAAAGAACTGATCCGGTTCACAGCATTTTTTACATCTTCAAGTACCAGGTCCGTTTCAAAGTCTTTGAATACTTCCACAGTGATTTCGGCAGTATTTTCTGATGACACCGAGGTTACCCTCTCAATGCCTGTCACACCGCGCAGGTTGTCTTCAATTTTCAATACAACGCCTTCTTCCATTTCTTCGGGTGAAGCACCGGGGTAGTTCAATTGTATGCTGATAATCCTGCTTTCACTCAGCGGAAAAAAAGACGAACGCAGACTGAACATGGAAATGGTTCCGAACAGCACAAAGGCCAGGATGAAGACATTGGCGGCAACCGGATATTTGATAAAATAAGCGATCAGTTTCTTCATGCCCTAAGTGTTCTTGGTTTGTTGGATCATGGGTACCGGGTTCACTTTCATCCCTGCAAAAATCCCGGGAATATTTTTACTCAGAATTTTTGTGTTGTCGGGCAGGTCTTTGACGATGACCGATTTTTCAAGAAAACGGATGGGGTGAATCTTTGTGCGGACAATGGTACTGTCCTCTGCAATGGTAAAGACAAAACCGTCACCGTCGAGCAGGTTCCGCGGTATTTCGTAAGCATTCTGCTGGACACCACTTTCGATGCGTGCCGTGGGGAACATGCCCTCACGCAGGCCTTCCCCTTTGGTTTCGATGAATACTGAAACGGTCTGGGTGTTCAGGTCGATGGCCGCATTTACCCTTGAAACAACACCCGGCCAACTGCGCTCATTGTCAGAATCGATAATCTCCGCTTTGTCGCCAACGTGTACAAAGTTCACATCGGATGCTTTGATCGACAACTCCAGTTCAAACAGGTCGGTGTTGCTGAACACACCGATTTTCTGACCGGTGCGTACCAGCCCGCCGGGATTGATGTTCGACTGGGTGACGATACCGTCGAAAGGTGCTCTGATGGTGTACTTCGCCAGCCTTGCTTCCAGATTCCTGATGCCGTAATAAGTGCTGTAAACTTTCCTGCCGGTGACAAAAAACTTCTCTTTTGGTGAACGGGGTTCGGGGATGGGCGGCAGTTTTTTATCCACCGTCAGGCTGTTCAGGTAGTTTTCCCATTTTTCAATTTCTTCCGGAAACTCCAGCTTCAGGTCGGGCAACAGCGAAGTGATCAGGTTCTGGAATTCGCTGCGCTGGGCGTAGAGACTGGCCCTGTTCTCTGTGGCATCCACGCTGATCATCAGTTCGCCTTTTCGGAAATGCATCCCGGCCCTGAAATCTTTTTTGGTTTTCTGTAACACGCCGTTGACTTCCGAGAAAATCTCAATGCGGTTTTTGGCAACCAGTTGGCCCGAACCTTCCACAATCAGCGGCAAATTCCCGTTTTTCACCAGCATGTAGGGCGCAACAAAGGTGTGCCTTTCCACTTTCCGTGATGGCTTTTTCTTGAGGCCTGAAATGTATTTGTAGGCAAAGCCCCCAAGCACCAAAACAACAATGGCAATGATCCACGTTTTTCTTACTGTCATTTTATTTCTTTTGTTTTAACAATCTGTTCATAGCACCCCTCAGATTACCATTTTCTTCTGAGGTGGTTTTGTTGGTTGCACTTACAACTTGTTTTCCATTTCAACCACTCTTCCCGTCAACCGTTTTAAAAACGAAACCACCAGGTCAATTTCTTTTTGGTCAAAGCCATTCTTCAACTCGGCCCTGATGGCTTTCACCACCGGCATGAGGTCGTTCAGCAGTTGCGACCCTTCCTTGGTCAGGTAAAGGTTGTTGACACGTTTGTCCTTAGCCGTTTGCAACCGGACAAGTTTGTGGTTTTTTTCCAACTTACTGATGGAACGGGTGATGGAGGTCTTGTCGCGGTCCAGTTTTTTGGCCAGTTCAATTTGGCTGATGCCTTTTTCGCGCGAGATGATCATCAGCAGCACCAGTTGTTCGTGGGTCAGGTCAAAGCCTTCCTTTTGCAGGGTTCTGCTCACCAGGTGCGAAAGCCTGTGGGCACTGATGCCAATCCATCGTCCGAAAAAATCTGTTTCGTATTGCTCCATAAGAAAGTTGTATCTGCAACTAAAAAGAAGGCAAAGATATATTATTTTGAACAGCTCCGCGAATGATTGAATTTTATCGGGTATTTTCTGATTTACCGCCGGTGAACCAGCAATCTGTTTTGGTGTAATATTTTGAAAAACCCAACAGAAAATCTTGCCAAATGATGATGCCTGCACAGGATTAAACCAGCCATTTTTTCTTTTTCACGGCTTGTTCCAATTGGGTTTTTGATAAGCGTTTGCCGTGGGCGGGATAATAAAAATCCACTTCCAGTTGCAGCAGCCGGTGCCAGCTCCGGCGCAATTCTTCCTCATCGTTGGCGAACACGGGGTAACGGATGCCGTACAGATTGAACAGGGTGTCGCCCACATAGGCCTTTCTGTCTGTCACCAGCACGGACGACCCCAGGGTGTGTCCCGGGGTGTGCAGGATATGCCCTTCAAACCCCAGGTTTTGCAGGTCGTAGCTCCCGGCAAAAAGGATGTCGGGTTCCACCGCATCGAAAGCGGCAAAAGCCTGTCGGGTAAAATGGCGCCCCATCCACACGATTCCTTTCACCAAAGCGTTGGTACCGTTGGGGATGGGATGAAAACCCCGGCGCAGGTAGTCTGCTTCGCTTTGGTGGACCAAAACTTTTGCCCCGCTGAGGCGTTTCAGCACGGCGGCATTCCCAGCATGGTCGTAGTGGGTGTGGGTGAGGAAGATGAACTTCAAGGCTTCCGGTTTCAATCCCCGTGAATGGATGGTTTTGAGAATGTGGTCAGCGGTGTTGGGGTCGCC
This sequence comes from Bacteroidota bacterium, assembly GCA_024276895.1. Lineage (GTDB taxonomy): Bacteria > Bacteroidota > Bacteroidia > Bacteroidales > F082 > B6-G9. The sequence goes on along the minus strand of JAJRWG010000002.1, from coordinate 10,169 downwards.
GGCGTCCACCAGAAAAAAGCCACCGTCCTGCACCAGCAGAAAGGTTTGTGACATGCCTGTCCGGATGGGAATGATCTTTGTTTTCATGGTTTTTCAAAGGTAGAAAAAACTGCAAAAACGAACAATAAGTGGTCAGACGATTGCCTACTGCTGACTGCTGACTGCCGATTGGAGACTGCTGACTGCCGACCGGAGACTGAAAACCCCTCTGTCCGTCAGTGGACGGACATCCCCGCGTGAATGACGTCAGTCGGGCAGGTCCCCTAAAGGGGAGAACCGGGGCTGCACAATGATAAGGTGAAGGGGTCTTCGGACTTCCGGCTCCGGGCTTCCGGCTTCTAACCCCAATCCTGCAACCGTTATGCTCTTGTTACTTCTTCGGGTGCACATTATCATGCTGAACCATCATGCGAATCAGGTAGAGTTCAAGGTTTTCATCGGGCATGGGCGCAGGCGTCATGGCAATGGTGCCATCGGGATTGATGATGGTATAAGCCGGGTAGGTTTTTATTTCGTACTGCTCCAGCAGGAGAATATCCTTTTTCAAGTCGAGAAAAGGCCACTCGTACAGGCGTGATTCCGCAAAACGGGCAAGCTTGCGGTAATCCTGACCGTAAACAATGGTCACGAGTTGAAGCTTGCTGGTGAACTTTTCTTTCATATCGTTGAGCAACTGTAAATGGTTCAGGCAAAGCTTGCAATCGGGTTTCACAAAACTGAGCAGGACAAATTTTCCTTCTGCTTCTTTTAAAGTGTAAAGCTCCCCGCTTTGGTCTTCCAGTTCAAAAGCAGGGGCAGGTGTTCCCTGTGCCAGCCTTTGCAGTTTCTCGATAAAATTACCGGCAATCCTGCTAATCTCCTTGTCGCTAAAGGTCTGCTTCATTTCCTCAAGCAACTCTACAACACGTCCTTTGGGCAGGCTGGGATTATTGCTTTTTCGGGCCAGCATCAACACGGCCGACAGGGAGCGCAGGGTGGGATCTTTGACCAGCAGGCTGTCGCGTTTGAGCAATTCGTTAATTTTTTTGATGGCATCGGTTGATGCGATGGCGTGCATGGCCTCAGCGTATGAAAAATTGTCGGAGGAGCCCATGTAGCTCTTGATAAAATCGTTGAAAAATTCGGTGTACTGGATATTGTTGGATAATACCGGCCGGTTGACAAAATAGCTGTTAAGGATGCGCGGCGCATTTTTCATGCCGATCCATTCCAGCCAGGCAAAGGAATAATTCATGTAATCCCTGAAATAAGGATCGTCTGTTTGGCCGAACCGGGCCTTTGCCTTTTCCTCAAAACCTACGATCAACTGTCCGGGACGTCCCTTATACAGGCGTTTCGAATTTTCGTAAATGAAATTGTTGTAAAACAAATTGTAGTCGCCGATGGCAGCGTTCAGTCCGCCATCGTCAGCTGCCAGTTCAAATTGCAGCGGCAACTGGTCGAAAACCGAGCCTTTTTCGGAAATGGTGTCGGGTAAAATCTGAAAATTGTATGCGGCGCCGGGTTTGAGGTAAAATTCTCCTTTCTTCAGTCCCACGGCCAGGAAGGCATAATCCGTTTCTTTTACCGGCACCTCCAGCATGAAATTCCCCAGGCTGTCAGTGAATGTGGTTGCCAGGGTTTTTTCCAGGCGCGAAAACTGATCGGCATACTTGATCACCCTGACCAATTGTCCTGGTACCCCAGGAACCTTTCCTGAAATTGTTGCGGTTTGTGAAAAAGAAGCTGCTGCTACAGTCAGCAACAGCATCAAGAGGGCAGTTGTCAAAACCTTCCTGAATATCTTGTTTTTCTCAACCTTCATCACCGTATAAATACTCCTGCCTTCGTCTTTCTTCAATTCAGCCATTCTTTAAATCGTTTTTCACAACATCGGGAACGAGGCCAGTCACATCACCGCCAAACCTGATGACATCCCTGACGATGGAAGACGAGATGGGCGTGTGTGCTGCTTCGGTAAGCAAGAACAAGGTTTCGATACCGGGTCCCAGTTTACGGTTGATTTGTCCGATGCCCCTTTCAAACTCAAAGTCGGCAGCCGTGCGCAATCCGCGCAGAATAAATCCGGCGTCTTTTTGGCGGCAAAAATCAACCGTCAGGCCTGTGTAGGTTTCCACGCTGACTTTGGGTTCGTCTTTAAAAACCTGCTCAATCCACGCGATGCGCCGTTCGGCAGAGAACATTGATCTTTTTTCAGCATTCGTTCCAATGGCGATAATAACTTTGTCAAACAAAGGCAGTGCCCTTTTTACGATGGAAACGTGCCCCAATGTAATGGGGTCAAAAGAACCGGGGAAAATGGCGATGTTTTTCATTTGCTTAGAATTGCCACGAATGCACGAATGTTTTTTTCTTTTTCAATCATGCCCGTATGTTTATCGTCAATCATGAATATCTCATGGTTCAAAATAAAAGATAAAAATACGTCAATCAGTTTTAATGTGAAAAAAAAGACAAAAAGTTCTCCTGCAACGAACGGTAAGAAGAACCGATGGCCTCCATACTTTTGGCTTTGTCCAGCCACACAGCCCGCGTGATGGATTCAACTTGCTGCGGGACAGGTTGTTCATGACTTTCCGTAAACATCGCAAACCAATGCGTTTTTTTCAAAATATATTTCTGGACCAACGGGTAAATGTGGTAAGTCGGATGGAGTTCTTCCGTGATGCTCAGTCCCGTAATTCCAGTCTCCTCCTCCACTTCCCGCAAAGCCGCTTGTGCGGGGTTTTCATTTTTTTCGAGTTTTCCTTTGGGCAGGTCCCAAATCCCGAAGCGCAGGATGAACAGGTATTTGTCCAGGACGTTTTTCACCAGTCCGCCGGCAGCCTCCATGTAACTGAAGAAAGACCTCAAATCGGCAAACATTTCGCCGGTTGCATAGCCCTTCAGGCTGGCATCAGTGTGCAAATCGCCACTTAAAAAATCGTGGAGAAACCGGAAAAGTTCTGTTTTGTTTTTCACTTCAACATCCGTAATCCGGCCTGTTCCGGTGAGCGGCTTTTCACCGATAAAAAGGCCCGTGCTGTTGTAAAAAACTTTATACATTTGCGTCCTGATTTCAAAAATTTTACAAATAAAAATCAAAGGCAGCATACTCCCTGTTATTCAACCGGTTTCAACGAATCGCCTTCAAAAATAACCACTTTAATGATATTTAACACCGACACTGCAGAAAGGATTGCCGAGAACCTGTTGCAAATAAAAGCAATTAAGCTGAATAACGACAAACCTTTCACCTGGGCTTCGGGATTGCGATCACCCATTTACTGCGACAACCGCGTGGCCTTGTCCTATCCGCAACTCAGGACTTTCATCCGCCAGGAGCTGGTCAAAGCCATTGCCGAACACTTTGGCGATGTGGATGTGGTTGCCGGCGTGGCCACAGCAGGGATTCCCCAGGGAATACTTGTGGCACAGGAAATGGGATTGCCCTTCATTTACGTGCGCCCGGCAAAAAAATCGCATGGCATGAGCAACCAAATTGAAGGTGTGCTCAACAACGGCCAGTCGGTGGTGGTGGTTGAAGACCTGGTATCCACCGGAAAAAGCAGCCTTGCTGCCGTGGAGACTTTGCGTGAAGCGGGTGCCATCGTCAAAGGCATGGTTTCGATATTTACTTACTGGCTGAAAATTGCCCATCAGAACTTTAAAAATGCAAATTGCCGGCTCGTCTCCCTCTCCGATTACGAGAACCTCATAAAAACGGCAATGGCCGGTAACAACATCCGGGAAAAAGACCTGGAGTCGCTGCTCGACTGGCGGAAAGACCCCAAAGCATGGAGTGATAACCAAAAATAACACCCAAATTCAGAAGATGATCATCAACGGAAAACCCTCAACCCTTAATACCACACCTCAGAAAGTATTTGAGTTTCTGAGCGACTTCAACAATTTCGAACGACTGATGCCCGAACAGGTAACCAACTGGCAGTCTGATACGGACTCATGCACATTCACCATCCAGGGTCTGGCCACCATCAAGCTGAAATACGCAAAGAAGGAGCCGTTCAGTTTGATTGAAATTGTACCTGACGGAGGTTCGCCAATTGCGTTCGGCTTGAAGATCCGCCTGACTCCCGAGGAACCCGGCGGGCAAAAAACCACTGCCGATGTGGAAATTGATGCTCAGATTAATCCCATGATGGCCATGATGGTCAAAAAGCCCATGCAAAACCTGGTAGATGTTATTGCCGGTAACCTGAACGCGAAATTCCAGGCATAAAAATTTTCTCCTTTCTGAGAAATATCACGGCTGAAGGTATCAACGTAGCGGACTGCCCGGCACGAAGACAGCCGTTTCGTTCACTCAGGATGTAGCGGTTCGGTGCTTCCAGGTGTGACCAGGAACTGAAACAAACCCTCATCCCAGGAACTCCACCTCCTTAAAACCAAAACTTTTTTGCTGCCCGTTTTCAAGCTGAAGAAGCAGTTTCCCGTAATCAGCCGTTCCGACGATGCTTGCGCGGAAGGTATCTCCGCCGGCCCGAAAAGTGGCCGGCTTCAGGTAAAGGTACAGTTGTGACAGGTAATCCTGATTGATCTTTTCTCTGAAAAGCATCGACAGTGCCTGCGTGTAGATTGTGCTAAAGCGTGCCAGCAGACTGTCCAGCAAGGATTCGCGGTTCAGGGGTTTGCCGGTGAAATGCATCAGCGAAACCGGATTGGGCGTATCCGGGAGAAACGTGTGCTGGTTTACATTCAACCCAATGCCGACAATGGAACGGTCGATGTTTTGGCCCCGGATAAAATTCTGGATGAGAATTCCTGCCACTTTTTTGCCGTCAATTAAAATATCGTTGGGCCATTTGATTTTCACGACCTGCTGTGGAAGCAGGGTTTTAATTTCATTGGCGATCGTCAGCGAAACCATCTGCGTCAGCAGGAATTGTTGTTCCGGCGAAACAAAGAGCGGTTGAAGCAGTAGACTGAATGTCAGGTTCTTTCCCGGTTCACTTTCCCACGAATTCTGCCCGTGTCCACGTCCTGCCGTTTGTTCTTCGGCCCAGACCACAAGGCCTTTTTTTGCGCCCTCCTGTTCAAGACAACGCTGAAGCCAACTGTTGGTCGAGTCAACAACATCAAGTCGCCGGATGGTAAATTCCATAGGCAGTTTTTATTGAATGGCTGCGAAAGCCGGAAAATGCAAAGTTAACCAACTAGCGGAAAACCACCGACAAAATGAAATTGGTTACTTTTGCAAAAAATTTGTGTAATTGTTTGTGTAACTGAATGAGTAAAAAACCCGTGAAAGATGACCCTGAGCTGGTGCTGATGCAGGTAGTGAAGGGCATGCAGGAAAAAAAGGCAAATGAAATCGTCAGCCTCAACCTCTCGGAAATTCCGAATGCGGTCACCCGCTATTTTGTGATTTGCCATGCGCAATCCAAAACGCAGGTTGATGCCATTTACAACAGTGTCGTTGAAATGGTGCAGCGTAGCTGCGGGGTAAAACCCTATCATCGCGAAGGTTTACAAAATTCGGAATGGATTTTGATAGATTACATTGACGTTGTCGTTCATGTTTTTCTCGAAGACATCAGAACATTCTATCGTTTAGAGGGTTTATGGGGTGATGCAAAGCTGAAAGAATACAGGAGCGGCGATTAGCATGAATAATTCAATAAGTCAAAGACAGAATGGCAGAAGAAAAAAAAGATATCAATAATAAACCGGACAAAAAAGAAAGTCCCGGCCCTTTTGGCAATTTCACCGGAGGAGGCGAGGGTAAAAAGCCGAAATTCAACTTTTACTGGATTTACGGCTTGCTTTTGGTTGTCTTCATCGGCATACAGTTTATAAACTGGGGCAATGGCGCAAAAAAAACCGACTGGGGTACCCTGAAAGAAATGCTGGAAGACGGGGATGTGGAAAAGATCATCCTGGTTAACGAGAAAACAGCAGAGATTTTTATCAAGCCCGATAAGCTCAGCAAGGAAAGGTATGCAGATGTCAAAAGCGAATCGGATTTCAACAAAAGCCTGCCACAGTACTACTACATGGTTGGCCCGGTTGAGAAATTCTACGATGATGTGGAAAAAGCCCAGAAAGGGACTGACAACCCCGTTTACGTGGAAGCTGAGGTCAGGCAGGACTGGGCATCCGACATCCTGGGCTGGATACTTCCCATTGCATTGATCATCGGCGTTTGGTTCTTTTTCATGCGGATGATGAGTCGCGGCGGCGGCGGTGCCGGCGGACAGATTTTCAACATCGGCAAATCGAAAGCGCAGGTTTATGATAAAAAAACGAGCGTCAACATCACTTTTCAGGATGTTGCGGGACTGGCCGAAGCCAAAGTGGAAATTGCCGAAATCGTCGATTTCCTCAAAACACCGGAAAAATATACCAAGCTGGGCGCAAAAATCCCGCGTGGCGTACTGCTGGTAGGCCCTCCCGGGACGGGCAAGACCCTGCTGGCAAAATCGGTTGCCGGCGAAGCACATGTTCCTTTTTATTCCATCTCGGGTTCCGATTTCGTGGAAATGTTCGTGGGTGTGGGCGCCTCGCGCGTGCGCGATCTTTTTAAACAGGCTAAAGACAAAGCACCGAGCATTATTTTCATTGACGAGATTGACGCCATCGGCCGGGCCAGGGGTAAAAATCCCATGACCGGTGCCAACGACGAACGCGAAAACACCCTCAACCAGTTGCTGACCGAAATGGACGGCTTCCAGCCCAATTCAGGGGTCATCATTCTGGCAGCAACTAACAGGGCCGATATCCTTGACAAAGCCCTGCTGCGTGCCGGCCGCTTCGACCGGCAGATCCATGTCGAACTTCCCGACCTGGAGGAGCGTAAAGCAATCTTTAAGGTACACATCCGTCCGCTGGAACTGAGCAAAAACATCAATGTTGAATTTCTGGCCAAACAAACTCCCGGTTTTTCGGGTGCCGACATCGCCAACGTGTGTAACGAGTCTGCACTGATTGCCGCAAGGAACGACCACAAAGAAATCATCCGGCAGGATTTCATGGATGCCATCGACCGCATCATCGGCGGACTGGAAAAAAAGAACAAGATCATTGCCCCGCACGAGAAAAAAGTGGTGGCCTATCACGAAGCCGGACACGCCTCCATTAGCTGGCTGCTGCAATATGCACATCCACTGGTCAAGGTAACCATTGTGCCCCGGGGTAAGTCGCTTGGCGCCGCGTGGTACCTGCCCGAAGAGCGGCAAATTACCACTTATGAGCAGATGCTGGATGAACTGTCCGCCTCGCTGGGTGGACGGGCAGCCGAACAGGTGATCTTCGGTAAAGTGTCAACCGGTGCATTAAACGATTTGGAAAAGGTCACCAAACAGGCCTTTGCCATGGTCGCCTACTACGGTTTCAGTAAGCAGCTTGGAAACATCAGCTTTTACGATTCAACCGGACAGCAGGAATACGCTTTCAGCAAACCTTTCAGCGAAAAAACCAACGAAATCATCGACACGGAAGTATCCGAAATTATAGAAAGCTGTTATGCGCGGGCCCTTAAAATTCTGAAAGAGAACAAGAAAAAGCTGGAGGAACTGGCAAAAATATTGCTTGAAAGGGAGGTGATTTTCGGCGAAGACCTCGAGGCTATCTTTGGCAAACGACCCTGGGGCGATTCCATCGCGCTGATGTCGGAAAGTAGTACAGAAACAGAAAAGGAAAAAGAATCCGGTCCGAAGGATAAAAAGCCAAAACAGATCAAGCCGAAGAAAGCAGTCAAAGAGCCTGAAAGCACAGCACCCAAAGACGGGCAGGACGGATAAGGTTTTAATGCAAAATAAAAAGCATGCAGGAAACAACCACCAGGGAAAAGATTCTTAAACGGGTGCGCAATGCCTTGATCAGTAAAAGAGAGAACCCCTTTTCGGATGTCAGTCTCAAGTCCTCTGTTTATTTTGATTTTGAAGAAGAACCTGTCGTACAGTTTGCGCTTAAACTGAATGAGGCAGGCGGTACTTTTGTTTATTGCGAAAACGAAAAAGCAGTCATTGAGAACCTGCAATTGCTGGCAAAACAGCAAGATTGGGACCGCCTGTTTGTACTTGACGGCTGGTTGAAATCCCTGCTCGAAAACAGTACTCTTACATTAAGCAGCAGCAAAGAAGATTTTAACGGGCTGAAAGCAGGAATAACCCGCTGCGAGTACCTGATTGCCCGCTTCGGAAGTGTGATGGTTTCATCGGCGCTGGATTCGGGAAGGCGACTGTTTGTTTACCCCGAGCACCATGTTGTAGTGGCCCGTGCCTCGCAAGTGGTTGGCGATTTAAAAGACGCACTGAATGGCATCAAAAAAAAATATCCCGATAATTTCCCTTCACAGATCACGATCATTACGGGTCCGAGCCGTACGGCCGACATTGAAAAAACACTCGTCATGGGTGCCCACGGACCCAAAGCGCTTTACGTGCTGCTGATCGACGACATGTAGTGGCTGAAAACAATTCCCCGCAATTTTGTAACTTTGCATTTTCGGACAATCAATTTTGCTTTCTTTTGAAAGAAATCTACACACGTACATTAACCGGTTTCGTTTTTATTGTTGCGGTCATCGGTTCCGTACTGTTGCACCCCCTGGTATTTTTCATTCTTTTTTCGGCGGTTACTTACCTGGGTTTACAGGAGTTTCTGAAATTGTCGCCGGTGGAAAGCAGTCCCCAAAACAACCGGGTTTATTTTGCAGGCGGCATGCTGGTTTATTTTCTGACGGCACTGATGGGGCTGGGCTACATTCACCTACAGTTTGCCTACCTTTTGCTGATGGTTTTCTTTTTGGTTTTTGTTTTCGAATTGTTCAGGAAGGATGAAGACTCCCGGCAGCGGATTGGCACCTGGTTTACGGGTTTTGTTTACATTGCCCTGCCCTTCGGGCTGATGAACAGCCTTTTTGTTACAGGCAATCTGGAAGGTTTCCGTACCGATATTCTTATCGGTTTGTTTATTATCATCTGGACGAGCGATGTGTTTGCCTACCTTGTGGGTTCCCGACTGGGTAAGCACAAATTGTTCGAACGCATTTCACCGAAAAAAACATGGGAAGGGAGTCTGGGCGGCCTGCTGTTTGCCTTGCTGGCTGCTTACATTTTATCGCTGTTTTACACGCTGTTTTCGCTTACCGAGTGGATGATACTTGCAGTTATTATCGTACTCACCGGCGCCCTGGGAGATTTAATCGAATCCATGCTTAAGCGACAGGCCGGACTGAAAGACTCGGGCACACTGTTTCCAGGGCACGGAGGCGTGCTCGATCGCTTTGACGCGGTCATGTTTGCAACGCCTTTTGTATTTGTTTACGTCAACCTCATCAGCTTATGAGAATACACAAAGAAGGCTACAAAGTCATCCTGCTTACTTTCACTGTGCTTGTACTGCTGACCGCCGCGGTTGCTTTTCTGATCCCCCTGGCTGCTCTGCGGTACGTGTTGTACTTCGGCTTTCTTGCTCACCTGACATGGACCATGCGGTTTTTTCGGGTTCCAAAACGAAAGGTGAACCTGGGTGAAAATCATATTCTGGCTTCCGCCGATGGCGAAGTTGTTGCCATTGAAGAGGTTTACGAGTACGAGTACTTTAAGGATAAGCGTTTGCTGGTTTCGGTGTTCATGTCGCCTTTCAACGTACACGTGAACTGGTTTCCCTGTGACGGCAAGGTGATCTACACCCAGTACCATCCGGGTAAATACCTGATCGCCAAACATCCGAAATCTTCTTTGCACAACGAAAGAAACAGCATTGTTGTGGAAAAATCACCGGGCATTGCTGTGCTTGTACGGCAAATTGCCGGCATCATGGCCCGCCGCATCGTCAGTTACGCCCTTGTTGGTAACAAAGCCCGGCAGGGCGAAGAGTTCGGCATCATCCGTTTTGGTTCCAGGGTGGACCTCTTTCTCCCCCTCGATGCGAAGATCAATGTAAAAATGGGGCAACAGGTCAGGGCGCAGAAAACGGTGGTGGCTTATTTCCGGTAAATCGATTGTCGCTCAGAAAATCTTCTTTCGTCAAAGGTAAACTTTTCTAAAGTCTGAAAACTTGGAATAGTTCAATCGAAAATATCGGTATAATAGACAAAATGGTTGCACTTTTCAACAGGATTCTTCCAAGTGGACAAAATGGTTGCAGTATTTTTCAACAGTTTTAGCTACATAAAAAGATGGTTATTATATTTGTGTTGTCAAGCTAAACGGAAGCGGGCT
>JAJRWG010000306.1 GCA_024276895.1 Bacteroidota bacterium | reverse complement strand
TTTGGAAATAATTTGAGAAAACAAGGTTATATTTGCCATGAGAGAATTTGTTTTTGTTAGAGCACCTCAAAGATATTTGAGTTACCGAAACTCTTTCTCTCATTTTTTATTTTTTGTAAACGTTTAGGACGCTATTGGTTTGAAATGTAAAGAAGTGGTAGATGTTGTAATTGAATACTGGACAGATAGAAAACCTAAAATATCAGATATTGGAAAATGTCCAATATGTAATTCGAAAAAGCATTTAGTTAAATGGGATGCTAAACTACGACCATGTCCTAAATGTGAAGGGACATTAGAAGAAACATATGGAAAACAGATACTTTGGGATTAATTTACAGATAAATTTTAGAATGAGACCATTGCAAAACACAGGACTTTCTCTGCTGATCCCCCTTCACATTTCTTAACGTTTTTAAAACTTGCATTTTTCTACTTTTGCCGGTTCGATGAAGCAACTTCAGACATCCGGGTTTTTCGTTTTCATGGCTTTTGTTCTGCCGGCGATTCTGTTCTTTTCAGCTTCCTGCTCGGGGCCTGCAAAGGAAAAACAAGCTGCGGAACGGAAAGCCGTCCCCAACATTGATCCGCCGCCCTTCATCGATCCCGACAGTGCCGTCATCGCCCGGAAAGCCGCTGAACTGGACAAGCTTTTTACCCGACTTCAAAAAGTTACCGGGTTCAACGGGACGGTTTTGTATGCCGAAAAAGGGCGTGTCATTTTTAAGAAAGCTTACGGTTTCCACAACGTCAGGCGCAAAAAGGATGAATTGCAAACCACGGATGCCTTCCAACTGGCATCGGTGTCGAAAATGTTTACTGCCACGGCGGTGATGCTTTTGAAGAACGACGGCAAACTGGATTACGACGCGGACATCCGCACCTACCTGCCTGCCTTCCCTTATGAAGATGTAACTACCCGTCTGCTGTTGGTCCACCGCTCGGGGCTCCCGCGTTACATGAGTCTGGCACAGGACGAATGGAAAAACAAAAAGAAGCCCCTTGACAACGACCGGTTACTCGATCTTTTTGTACAGCACAAACGCGATATTTACTTTAAACCCAACACCGGATTTCATTACTGCAACACCAACTACGCTTTGCTGGCAAACATTGTCGAGGCCGTATCGGGCATGCATTTCGAAGATTTTGTACAAACCCGCATTTTCGATCCTTTAAAAATGGAAAACGCCTTCGTTTACAACATGCGCGGCGATACGGTGGTGCCGCTTTACGTGGGCGAAGGCGTGCCGGGTTACTACCACCGTGGCTGGCGCTGGCGCGAGATGACCAACGACTACCTGAACGGCGTTTTGGGCGACAAAAATATTTACGCTTCGGTGGAAGACCTGTACAAATTCGACAAGTCGCTGGATAATTTTACACTGCTGCCCGACTCGGTTTTGTCGGAAGCCTTCAGGCCGGGAAGCCCGAAGTACTGGAAGCGCAAAAACAATTACGGCTTCGGCTGGCGCATCAAAACCAGCCTCGACAGCACCGTTTACCATTTCGGCTGGTGGAAGGGGTTCCGGACATTTTACATTCGCGACATGAAACACCAGAAAACCCTGATCGTTTTGACCAACAAAGACAAAGGGCCCGGGTCGGCTCATTTCTGGAACATCATCGAATCTGACACCCTGCCCCTGGGTCAGGTGAGCGACTTACCGGAAATCAACTGACCACCAGCTTAAAGCCCACGCCATGCACGTTGATGAGTTCAACGTCAGGGTCTTCTTTCAGGTACTTCCGCAATTTGGTGATGTACACATCCATCGACCTGGCATTGAAGTAGCTGTCGTCGTACCATATCTTATTCAGGGCCACCGAACGGTCGAGCACCTGGTTCACGTTTTCGCAAAGCAGCTTTAGCAAGTCAGCCTCTTTGGAGGTCAGTTTCTGCTCTTTTTTATTTTTTATCAGCAACTGCCTGTTGTAATCGAAATGGTATTTCCCGAAATCAAACTGTGTTTTTCCGGGTTTGTTGCCGCCTCCTGCTTCCAGTCTGCGCAGGATTGCCCGGATGCGCAACAGCAGTTCTTCCATGCTAAAGGGCTTGGTCAGGTAATCGTCTGCACCCAGCTCAAAACCCTGGATTTTGTCTTCCTGCATGGACTTGGCCGTCAGAAACAGAAAGGGAATTTTCTTGTCCATTTTCCTGATTTCCCGGGCAAGTGTAAAGCCGTCCATCACCGGCATCATGATGTCGAGTATGCAAAAATCAAATTCGTTTCGTTTAAAACTCTCCAGGGCCTCCTTGCCGTTGGTGGTCAACTGCGTTTCGAAGCCTTTGGCCGAAAGGTAGGCCTGCAAAACATTTCCGAGGTTCCGGTCGTCTTCGGCAAGCAATATTTTAACTTTTTTTTGCATGGTTAATGTTTTTAAATGATTGGTAACTGAATGGTAAATGTCGAGCCCCTGCCGGGTTCCGAGTCCACACTAATGGTGCCTTCGTGTAGTTCCACTATGGCCTTGACATAATTCAACCCAAGACCGAACCCTTTGAAATCGTGGACGTTGCCCGTTGGCACACGGTAAAGTTTGTCAAATATCTTTTTCTGGTTCGACTTGCTGATGCCGATCCCGTTGTCTTTAATCCTGATGAGTAAACTGTCCTGGTTGTTGATGGTATTAACGACAATTTCAGGGGTGTTGAGTGTGTATTTTAAAGCGTTGTCCAGCAGGTTGACGATGATGTTGGTCAGGTGGACGGCATCGCCGCTGAGTTGTGAACGGGGGGCCTTCAACTGGGTTTCAATTCTTCCTCCCCTTTCTTCTGCCGACATCCTCTTGCTGTTGACAGCCTGTTCGATGATCTGATGCAGATCAAGCACTTCTTTTTTCAGTTTTAACTGTCCCTTTTCAATCACTGCCGTCTGTAAGATCTGTTCCGCCATCATGCCGAGGCGACTGTTTTCTTCGTGGATGACATTGATGTAATTGTTGTAAACCATTTCGGACTTTTGCACGTCGCGGTCTTTGAGTGCCTCGCAGGCCAAAGCAATGGTGGAAATAGGGGTCTTGAACTCGTGCGTCATGTTGTTGATAAAATCGTTCTTCATCACCGAAAGCCTTTTTTGTTTGTTGATGATAAAAATGCTGAACAAAAATGACAAAATAATGACCAGAAAAAGCAAGATGGAAACGATGAGTAGTTTCCAGAGTTGCCTGATAATGAAGCTCTTTTCGTTGGGAAAATACAACAGCAGCCTGCTGGGGTAACCGAAGGTGAAACCCAGCGACGAGAGGTCGAACACAAAACCTTCGCGCAGCAATTCTTCGGGATACTCACCGGTTTTTTGCAAAAGCATACTGTTGGTAAGCGGACTTAAAATACCGAACTCGTATTCGGTTTTGATGTTTTTCTTCCTTAACTCGGTACGGATAAGGGAATCGAGAATTTCCTTATTCCCGATAATGCTGCTTCCCACGTCGGTTTGCAACATCTGTACCGAAAGCCGTTGCAGCGCCTGGCTGGCCTGGTTGGTTTTCCGGATAAAAAGATCCAGGTCTCCCGATGACTGAATGCTTTTCAGACCTTGATAAACGGCCTGGTTCAGCGAGTCCTGCATGTGTCGCAATGTACGTTGCCGCAGGAAGTTTTTTCGCTGATGAACGATTCGGTCTTCAAACCTGATACGGTCGAGTTCAAAAATAACGTGGCTCATGGCCTCGTTTACATCCCTGAAGAAAACAGCCTGCTTCACCTTGACGGCATCCCTGATCCAATACACCTGGATGATCATCAGGCCGATGGTCGCCATGGTTACCAACGAAATGATTATGGAAAGTGTCCACTTCTTCACCACACAAAAATACAGCATCAAACTATTGATAACCAGCTTTTAACTTTTCTTAACAATTGTTAAGCTTGCTTAACAGCCGACCCGCTTAAAGTGGTTTACTTTTGTAGCAGAATTTGAGCGAAAACTCTCTCGTCCGGTTCTTCCCAAACCTGCCGGACAAAAATTCTGCTTTATTTCATAATTGTTGGTTTTTGGTAACGGCTTCTTTGGAAGCCGTTTCTTTTTGTTTTAATTTAGCAAGTCCGATTGTTACCGTTTTGATCAAACCAGAAACCATACAACGTATTCTTGAAACCGCCCGTATCGAAGAGGTGATCGGCGACTTTGTGAGTTTAAAAAAACGCGGCAGCAATTACCTGGGCCTTTGTCCTTTTCATAACGAAAAAACCCCTTCGTTTTCGGTTTCACCCGCCAAGGGCATCTACAAATGTTTCGGTTGTGGCAAGGCCGGCAATGTGGTAAATTTTATCATCGAACACGAGCATTATTCCTACCCCGAAGCCCTGAAATTCCTCGCAAAAAAGTATGCTATCGAGGTTGAGGAAGAGCAAATGACTCCCGAAATGCGCCAGGAACTGGACGAGCGCGAAAGCATGTTCACACTCAACGGTTTTGTAACCAAATACCTCAGCCATAACCTGTTTCACAACGATGAGGGGAAGGCTGTCGCCCTGAGTTACCTGAAAGAACGCGATTTCAGGGAGGCAACCATCGAAAAATTCGGGCTTGGTTATGCCCTTGACAAATGGCACGATTACTCGGATCATGCACTGAAGAACGGTTACAAAAAAGAACTCCTGCTGAAAACCGGACTGAGTATCGACAAGGAAAAAGGACTCATCGACCGGTTCAGGGGACGCATCATTTTCCCCATCCACAACCTGACCGGAAAGGTGATTGGTTTTGGCGGAAGGATTCTCTCTGCCGAAAAGTCAACCGCTAAATACCTCAACTCACCCGAGTCGGACATTTACAACAAAAGCAAGGTGCTTTACGGTATCTACTTTGCCCGGAACGCTATTGTCAAGCAGGACAACTGTTTCCTGGTTGAGGGTTACACCGACGTGATTTCACTCCACCAGGCAGGCATCGAAAACGTGGTGGCCTCTTCGGGTACTTCGCTCACGGTGGACCAAATCAGGCTCATCAAACGTTACACGCCCAACATTACGATTTTATTCGATGGCGACCCGGCAGGCATCAAGGCATCGTTCCGGGGCATCGACCTCATCCTGGAACAGGGAATGAACGTGAAAATCGTCTTGTTCCCCGATGGCGAAGACCCCGATTCCTACGTCAGAAGCCATCGCAGCAGCGAGGTGGAAGAATTCATCAAAGCCCAGGCAGCGGATTTCATCATCTTCAAAACACGACTGATGCTCGAGGAAACAGCCGGCGACCCTGCCGGAAAGGCTGCCCTCATCAAGGAAATTGTACAATCCATCTCGGTCATCCCGGACGGCATTACACGCTCGGTTTACGTGAAAGAATGCAGTACAGTCATGGAAGTGCCGGAGCAAACGCTGGTGAATGCGCTGAACAAGATTTTCAGAAACCGTTTCCGTAAAAAGACCGATACCCCGCCGGAGGTGATTGAAGATGTTGCCGTGCTGCAACCCCGTGAAACCCAGGTTGAATTCGACCCGCTGACTTTAAAAAATCACGAGGGCGATCTGTTGCGAATATTGTTGATGTACGGCAGTCAGACCATCTCAATAGAACTGGACGAAACCGAGTTGGATAAGTTTGATGAAAAGGAAATGGAAGTCCGGATAGCCGATTTCCTGCTCGACGATTTGCTGCGCGAACAAATTCATTTCGAGGATGAAACCTACAACAAAATACTGAGCGAGTACATCGAGATATGGAAAAATGGAGAGTTGCCGTCTGAAAACCATTTCACCAACCACAACGACCCTGAGGTTGTCAGCACGGTGATCAACCTGCTAAGCTCGGCCTACCAGTTGAGCGAAAACTGGAAAGCCAACAAAATTTACGTAAAGACCGAGGAAGACCAGTTGAAGCTTGTGGTCATTTCGGCCTGGATGTCATTTAAATCGCGCCTGATCAACAAGCAGTTGAAAGCGTTAACTGAAGAAATTCAAAAGCAGGGTAACGAAGAAGCCGACATCTACCTCCTGCAACAACAGTTTTTCGAATTAAAGAAAATCGCCAACCAGATTGACCGGGAACTGAAACGGACGTTTACTTATTAAGCCGTTCATATTCAAGTGTTAAACGGGTCATCACTTGACATCGCACATTTTATTTCGTATATTG
>JAJRWG010000030.1 GCA_024276895.1 Bacteroidota bacterium | reverse complement strand
GCATGGCCTTGCGCACCTTCGAGCGGGTGTATTTCGAAGCCGCAGCCCGCGCCACCTGTGCCAGCCGTTGCAGGGTGATGGCGAACCATTCGTGGGGATCGTCTTCGTTTTTCAGCACCAGCCCCAGTTTTGCTTTGGGATAGTAGATCAGGGTGGCCAGCGCGTTTTTTTCTTTCTGACGGAGTGTTTTTCCGAAAACCTCGTTAATCTTACGCTTGACCACACACGAAGCGTTGGCCAGCACGTGGCTGAAAGTTTCGTATTCGCCGTGGATGTCGGTCAAAAAATGTTCGGTTCCCTTGGGCAGGTTCAGGATGGCGGAAAGGTTGATGATCTCGGTACTGGCCCACTGTACGTTGGGAAATTTGTCGGAAAGCAGGTTCAGGTATTTGAGGTTCTTTTCGAGTTCTTCGCTGGCGTAGGCTTTGTCGTTGAATTTTTCCATCAGGCTTTTTAAAAGTCGGTTTTTAGACCGCACAAAATTACAAAACCATTGTTACATGCCGTCGTGAAAATTCAGCCTTGTTTATCCGGCCCTGCAATTTGATTAATTTTGCCTGAGCGGGAAGACAATGCACGCTTACCCGCCATCACTCCAAAAACCTGAAGCCATCGAAAAACGGGTACTGATTACCGGTGCAGGCCGCGGCCTGGGACGCGCCATCGCGACGGCTTTTCTGGAAGCCGGATTTTTTGTAGTGGCCACCGATGCGGACGAAAACCTGCTTTCGGAACTGAAAGCCAGGCAAAACTTGATGGCGTTAAAGATGGATGTGACTTCGGCCGACGAAGTGGAAAAATGCGCAAAAACAGTCAGGAAAAACCTGGGAACACTGGACGTGGTGGTGAGTAATGCCGGGATTTTTGATTTTTACCCCGTCTCGGAAGCGGGGGCCGAACGGCTTTCTGCGATGTTTGCCGTCAACGTTTTCGGGCTGGCCAACCTCACAAAGTTTTTCACCCCCCTGATGCCGGACGGGCAGGGCTGTGTCATCGCCATCAGCAGCGAGAGTTACAGGGTTCCGGCACCTTTCCAGCCCTACGCAGTTTCGAAGCAGGCGCTCGAAGCGGTTTACCGGGCCATCAAAACCGAGTTGTCACTCAAAGGCATCCGCTGTATCCTCATCCGCCCCGGCGCCATCAAAACGAAAATCCTTGAAGAAGCCCTCCGCCCGGACCGCCGGCTTACGGACAGCATTTTCGACAAAGAGTTTAGCGCCTTTGTGAAGACGGTACCCGCTTACATCGGAAAAACTGCGGAGCCTGCCGGGGTGGCTGCCCTTGTCCTGAAGGCCGCGACAAGCAAAAGGCCGAAAGCCGTGTACAACATCAACCACAATCCGGCGGTTAAACTGTTGTCGTTATTGCCGTCACGGCTGAAGCACTTTCTCATCACAAGGAAGCTGAAACAGGATAAGCCTTAAAAACTGTAACTTACCGAGAAGGAAGTGGTGAAATGGTTAGCCCTTGTATAAAGCCGGTAAGCCTTGTACGAGGTAATAATATTGCCCTCTTTCATTTTGTATTCATAAATGTCAACGCCGATAATGTGAAAGCGTGTCAGGCCAAAACCAAGGTCCAGATTTAGTTTATCAGTCAGGTAGAATCTCAGGCCTGCTTTGCTAAAAAAGGCCATCTGGCTAACGAAGTCATCGTTGTTAATGATAAATGCAAAAGTAGGCTGGATGGTTGCCATGTAATTGTTGTTTTCCGGATACAGGGCCATCACGAACATTGCCCCGATCGTTACGTAAGGCCTGAATTTCTTTCTCAATATCTCGTACGTAAAGCCAAGGGGGATATACAGGTTGTTCTGTTCGTAGTCAATCAGTTCCGACTCATCGTTAGGCCAGGAATATTCAATCTGGTATTTCATGTACTGGATACTGGCACCCGTGGTGATCGAAAATCCACCTTTCCAGATGAAAGGGAACTTGAGGGTTAAATCGAAAAAAATACCCGGATAGTTGAAGCTGCTGTAATCGTCTGAAATGGTCATTCTTGAGCCGAAACTGTCCATCAGTTTGTATTTGGCGAACGAATAGGTAATGCCGGCCCCAAGGCTCAAAACTACTGCTTTTTGTCTGCTGCCTTTACCTTTTTTCGCTTTCAGAGGGTAACTTTTCACGGGCTTGCCGGAGTTTTTATTGTACGACTCCACCAGCTTTTTGACGGACTTCAGTTCCAGCGACTGGTTTTCCGTTTTCTGTCCGGGAAGGTAAACCTTCAGGTAGCCAATATACTCTTTGTACAGAACGTAATTGTTGGTGCTCCCAACAGGGCGTTTCACCTCGCGTAACTCGTTGATTCCAAGATTATCGTTCTCGATGAAGATGCGTTCTTTGGCAAGAATATCGTAGTAAACGTACAGGCGAACCTTGCCGTCCACAAGGAGTTGCAGAAAGTTGTAAGATTCTTCGTTGTCGCTGGTGTTGATGAGTTTCGCGCGGTACACTTCCCCTCTGTCGAAGCCATAGGCCTCAATCATATGCGGATTGTATTCCTTTGTCCGGCCGTTGGCTTTAAACAGGCATTTCATCGCGTTGATTTTCTTGCCCTGGTAATCCACTTGCCCTTTGAGGGTGTCACCGTTGGCATCGACAATGAAACCCGGTTCAAAATTGTTTTGGGCTATCAGCAGACCTGCCATTGAGGAAGCCAGCACAAAAAGGAATAAACTTTTCATCTGTGTTTGTTTTGTACCCGAGCCACCGCTCAGCAAAAGGTAAACCGGGGTACAGCTTGCAACGGGAGGGCTCGCGTGTTTATTTAATCTTGTAAAAATAAAAAAAACGCGGACATCAAAATGCCCGCGCCCTACTTTTTTTGCCGGTTAAAAAAGGCTTAGAGTTTCATGCTTAAACCAAATGTGGTACCAAAGCCCGTACCTGCTGCAAATTCTACGTTCAGTCCCCATTTTTCATCCCAGTACCAACGGCCGCCCACTTGCACGCCCAGATCGGGATAAAAACCGGCAGTGCCAAAGTTAAAGCCGGCCCTGGCACCGGCATAAAAATCCCAATTACTCGGAATCCCGATCAGGTAGTTCCAGTGGTAATCTGCTTTCACCATTGCACCGCCGCTGAAATTACTGTAACCGGGGACCGGAAGCCTCATGTGTGCTTCGGGAGTTAAGGTAATATCCTTGTGCAGTGCAAAATCCATAGAAGCATAGATGGGGAAGCCTTTGGTGCTAAATCCGACGCCAAAGTTCAGTTGCTTTTCGCCTTTGGCCAGGGGAGCAACTCCACCGCCCTGTGCGAACAATCCTGTCCCGAAAATTGACAGGGCCACAATCAGAATAATTTTTTTCATCGTAATAACTTTTTAGTTAAACTTATATAATTCTCAAATTAACAGTTCGTTGTCAAATGTCCAGCCGGATTCCCGCTGCTGAAGCAACAAGCGGCTGCAAAATAAAGATTTGCAAAAGTAGAAAAAATTAAGCCGCAACAATATTTAATTCATGCTGAAAAAATCATTTTCCCGAAGGAGATTTTTTAATTCGTTGATGGCAGAATTTTTCTAAATTGCTAAAAAAGAACTACTTTTGTAAAAACAACACCATGAAAAAGTTTGCGCTCCCTGTTCTGGCCGTCATGGCATTTCTGCAGTCTTTTGCACAATCGCACGATCTTCCCGAAAGTGCCTTCCTGACCGACTCCATCATTTACTCCAGAAAACTTACATGGTTCACGGAACGCATGCAGGAAAAAGAAGTATTTAAATACAATCTTGCCAATCAGATCGACCGTTACGAAATTTACATCAACATCATTGACGGTTACGAAGGAGCCGACTGGAAGAAAACGGAGAAATCAAAATACACTTACAACGGGCAGGGCATTTTGCTGAAAATGATCAGGGAAGAACGCGACAGGGATGCCGAAGCGTGGAACAATGATTTGATGACGGTTTACACTTTCGATGGCTACGATTCCATCGTTACGCATCACGACTGGATGGACAGCAGCTGGCGGCAACACGGCCGGTGGACCTACACCTGGAATCCGGAAACCTTTCAGAAACTGAAGTTTTATCAAGCATGGGACACCATCGGTGGGTTTTGGAAGAACCAGTTCCGTTACGACACCATTTACACGGGCAGCGGTCTTTTTGATACCATCAGGTATCTGAGCTGGACGTTGCAGGATGAAATTGACACGGCCAGCGTTGAAGTTTTTGATTATACCTTTTCTCCCGATACCATCATTTCCCGTTACAGATCATCCACGGAATTCATCATTAAAAAACAATACCACGACAGCGATTTGAATGCGGACATAAAATACAGTGAGAAATACATCGACAGTACGGACAGTTTCAGGCCGATGTTCAAAAGGTTTCTCTACCTGGATGCCAACGCAAATATCACAAGGGACGATTACTATTATTGGAACTCTTCCACGGGGGAATGGCGACTGTCTCAGCGCATTGATTACAATTACAATGCAGATAATCTGCTTGATGAGAAACTTGTTTACGGGCCGGGAAGCATTTACAGCATCTTTGTGAAAAGAAACTTTTTTTACGACGAAAACCTGATGCTAAGCAGGCAGATAGTTTACTTTTACCCCATCACCGATGACAATTACGACAGTTATGATTACTACTACAGTCTGCGGTTTGTAGGCTTACCGGAAAGGCCTGATCCGTTGCCGGTGAAGATTTATCAAAACCCGGTGCAAAACCTGCTTCGTATCGATAATTAGACGCAGGCTATCGACACTTTTGAAATTTATAACTCAAGCGGCCGGCTTGTCAAAAGCGGCCGGCTGAAAAGTGGTGTTGAAGTTCTGGACGTATCGGGGCTTCCGCCGGGCAGCTACGTGCTGTCACTGCAGGGGAAATTCACTGCGCAAGCACGGCAATTCATCAAAGTCAGGTAACCAAACCCCGGCCTGAAGCCGGGTTTTTATCTCTGCCCTGAAGCCGGGTTTTTTTATCCCCGCCCTGAAGGACGGGGTAACTGAAGGTAAATCGTGGGAAACAACTCATTGGGCTTTGGCGGGCTGCCGGGTTTCACTAACCCGCCGGGTGGCCTTGCTCCCGGCGGGTTGAAGAAGTTTCTTGTTAATCCCACCTAAATCCCTGCCTGCCGGTCAGGAAGGGGCCGGGGAGGGGTTTCCCGCCGGACGGATAGAGCTACTTAACGGTTCATATCCCGCTGCCGTGCAAATTTTCCGCAAACCCGGTAAAACCGGATCGGGGCTGACCGATCAGGTTGCGGAAGCGGCTATTTTAGGAGTTGATTATGTGAATTCCGTCAGTCAGGTGACGGAATTTAATTGATTTCCGTCAGTCAGGTGACGGAATTTGTAATTTATGTGTATTTTTGCCCTGTAATCAAAAGGTTGTTTTATGAAATACATTAACCGGACGATCGAACAAGAAATAATCGAAAAACTGCAACCCAACAAAGTTGTCATCATATTCGGGACAAGAAGAGTAGGGAAAACAGAGTTGATCAAAAAGGTGGCAAAAAGTGTCAGTGAGGACTATTTATTGCTTAACGGAGAAGACATGGAGCATGCATCGGTCCTGGAACAAAGAAGCACCGCCAGTTACAAACGTCTTCTTGGCGGACGAAAACTGTTAATTATTGACGAAGCCCAGGGTGTTCCTGAAATCGGTCTGAAGCTGAAACTGATGGTTGATACCATTAAAGGTTTGAAAATCATTGCAACCGGTTCTTCAAGTTTCGATTTAATCAACCGGATTGGGGAGCCCCTCGTCGGCAGGAAAACGGACTTCCTTCTGCTTCCCCTTGCGCAAATGGAGTTTTCCAAAGAAGAAGATTTCCTGACCACCAAATCCAACCTGGAAGAACGACTGATCTTCGGTGGTTACCCCGAACTCATTCACCTTCCGCAAAAAAGTCAAAAAACAGAATATTTAAAAGACCTCATCAATTCCTATTTGTTGAAAGACCTCATTGCTTTTGAAGGCATCAAAAAGCGGGAAAAAATAATACAATTGTTGCGGATAATTGCGTTCAGGACGGGTTCCGAGATCTCTGTCGAGGGCATTGGAAACCAGTTGCAAATGAGCAAGAACACCGTTGACCGATACCTTGATCTGTTGTCAAAAGTTTTCATCATTCACAAACTAACGGGGTTCAGCCGGAATCTTGACAATGAAATTGCCAAAAAGTCGAAATGGTATTTTTACGACAATGGGATACGCAACGCCATTGTTTCAGATTTTAAACCTTTAAATTTACGTGACGACATTGGGCGTTTGTGGGAGAATTACCTGGTCAGCGAGCGTATTAAGTTTCAGACATACAACAGGATACAGGTCAATAATTATTTTTGGCGGACACATTCAAAAAAAGAAATCGACTGGGTTGAAGAAGATGAAAACGGCCTGAGAACCTATGAATTCAAATGGAGTCAAAGCCAAAAGGCGAAACAACCCGCCCTCTGGAAGAAAGCCTATCCAGGCACTTCTTTTGAAGTAGTTACGCCCGAAAATTATTTGGGGTTTATTGAATAATCATTTTGTACTTTCGCATGCCTGTTTTGACAGAATATCAGCATTGAAACCAGCTAACCTTTTAACGTCTTTTCACCACCACCCCCGCCTCGGCGAGCTTTCGGAGCTGCTGGAGGCCAGGCAGTCATCCGTTCACCTGAAAGGTCTGCTCTGCTCGGCGCGGGCGTTGGTCGTGGCCGGCATTTTCGAGCACACGGGCAAGCAGCAACACCTGGTGGTCTTGCCTGAAAAAGAACAGGCGGCTTACTTTTACAACGACCTGGAGAACCTGCTTGTCGATGCACAAACCGACCACCACAAGAAAAAAGTGCTGTTTTACCCCACGGCTTACAAGCGTCCCTACGAACCGGAAAATCTCGACACGGCCTACCAGCTTTCACGTACCGAGGTGCTCAACCGTTTCCTGGGTGGCGACCGCAAGACCATCGTGGTGACTTACCCCGAGGCACTGGCCGAAAAGGTCATCACTAAACAATACCTCAGCAAAAACCTGATGAAACTCAGGCAGGGCGAAGAAGTTTCGCTGGATTTTATGGTGGAACTGTTGCAGGAGTTCCGGTTCGAGGCCGTGGATTATGTGGCCGAGCCCGGTCAGTTTGCCGTGCGTGGCGGCATAGTGGATGTGTTTTCCTTTTCGAACGACCATCCCTATCGCATTGAGTTTTTGGGCGACGAGGTGGAGTCCATCCGTACCTTCGATCCGGTCAGCCAGCTTTCGCTGCAAAATCTCAACCGCATCACTTTGCTGCCCAATGTGCAGGACAGGCAAATTGAGGAAAAACGTATCAGTTTCCTGGATTACATCCCGCCCAAAACCATCGTCTGGCTTGACGATGCTGCTTTTACCCGCGACCGGATTGCAGTCGAGTTTCAAAAAGCACTGGATATTTTCGGCTCTTTTTCCACAGACAGCGGGCAACTGACTCCTGACGAGTTGTTTGTGAACGGTGATTTATTTATCCAAAAGCTGGAACGTTTTCAAAAG
Source organism: Bacteroidota bacterium (assembly GCA_024276895.1). Lineage (GTDB taxonomy): Bacteria > Bacteroidota > Bacteroidia > Bacteroidales > F082 > B6-G9. Next base: position 7,758 of record JAJRWG010000030.1, on the reverse strand, counting down.
GTGGAATTCGGGCGTACAGGCTTTTTCAAAGATGGCCAAACCGTGGTTTTCGACCAGAACCCACAGCCTGCTTTCAACAAGAATTTCGACCTGCTCATCAACCACCTGGGGGAAAAATCGGCAGCGGGATTCACCAATTTTATGCTGTCGGACAACCCCAAACAAACTGAGCGGCTGTACAATATCTTCGAAGACATCCAGGCCGAAAATCCCAAAGCGGGCAAAGCGCACTTTGTCCCCTTGCCTTTGAGCCTGAGCGCCGGTTTCGTGGACAACGAGATCAAATTGCTGTGCTACACCGACCCCCAGATTTTCGACCGTTACCACCGTTTCAGGCTGCGTGAAGGCTTCGGACGGAAGGAGGCCTTGTCCATCCGCGAATTGCAGGACCTGCAACCGGGTGACTTCGTCACACACATCGACCACGGTGTGGGACGCTTCGACGGATTGCAGACCATCGACAACCAGGGCAGAAAACAGGAAGCCATCCGGCTGGTGTACAAAAACAACGACCTGCTTTACGTCAGCATCCACTCGCTGCACCGCATTTCGAAATACATCGGGAAAGAAGGAACGCCTCCCGTGTTGGACAGGCTGGGCTCGGGGCACTGGAAAAAACTCAAGAACAAAACCAAAAGCAAAGTCAAAGACATTGCCCGCGACCTGATCAAACTGTACGCCAGGCGGAAGGCCTCGAAAGGCTTTGCCTTCATGCCTGACACCTACCTGCAAAACGAGCTGGAAGCTTCTTTCATTTACGAAGACACCCCCGACCAGTTGAAGGCCACACAGGATTTCAAAAAAGACATGGAAGCCCCGCATCCCATGGACAGGCTGGTGTGCGGAGACGTGGGATTCGGCAAGACCGAAGTGGCCATCCGTGCCGCTTTTAAGGCTGTGAACGACAGCAAGCAGGTGGCCGTGCTCGTGCCTACCACCATCCTTGCCCTGCAGCACTTCAAAACTTTCGGCGACAGACTGAAGGATTTTCCGGTAAGCATCGACTACCTGAACCGTTTCAAAAGTGCCCGCGAACAAGAAAGGATACTTCAGGATTTAAAAGAAGGCAAACTGGACATCCTGATCGGTACCCACCGCATCCTGAGCAAAGACATCGAATTCAAAGACCTGGGGCTGTTCATCGTGGACGAAGAGCAACAATTCGGTGTGGCAGCCAAAGAAAAACTACGGCAGTTCAAGGCCAATGTGGATACCCTGACCCTGACGGCGACGCCCATCCCGCGGACCCTGCAATTTTCGCTCATGGGTGCCCGCGACTTGTCCATCATCAATACCCCGCCGCCCAACCGCTATCCCATACAAACCGAGATCAGGTCTTTTGGTGAAGAGCTCATCAGGGATGCCATCACCTACGAAGTCTCGCGCGGGGGGCAGGTGTTTTTCGTTCACAACCGCGTGCAAAACATCATGGAGGTGCACGACCTGATTCGCAAATTCGTTCCGGGGGTGCGCATTGCCGTGGCCCACGGGCAGATGGAGGGCAGCAAGCTGGAAAAGATCATGCTGGATTTCATCAACGGGCTGTACGACGTGCTGCTGGCCACCACCATCATCGAGTCGGGACTGGACATCCCCAATGCCAACACCATCATCATCAACGATGCGCAAAATTACGGGTTGAGCGATCTCCACCAGTTGCGCGGCAGGGTGGGGCGCACCAACAAAAAGGCTTTTTGCTACCTGCTGGCACCGCCCGTGGTGGCCCTCAGCAGCGAGGCCCGCAAACGCCTGAAGGCCATCGCCGACTACGCCGAGCTGGGCAGCGGTTTCAGCATTGCCATGCGCGACCTGGACATCCGCGGGGCGGGAAACATCCTCGGTGCCGAGCAAAGCGGCTTCATTTCCGAGATCGGCATTGAAATGTATCAGAAAATCCTTGACGAAGCCTTGCTGGAACTCAAGGAAAAAGAGTTTGCAGAACTATTTGAGAAGGAATTATCGGTAAAAGATTTTGTAAAGGAATGCCAGTTCGAAACCGACCTTGAGATTCGCATTCCCGACGACTACGTGAGCAACACCACTGAACGCCTGAGCCTGTACAAAGAGCTTGACGACCTTGACGGTGAAGAACAGCTCGGTGCTTTTCGGGCGAAGCTCACCGACCGTTTCGGCCCGCTGCCCCCGGCCACCGAAGCCCTCATCAGCACCATTCGTTTGCGCCGGATAGCCAAAAAAATCGGTTTTGAGAAGCTCACCATCAAAATGAATCGCATGACGGGTTACTTTGCCGGCGACCAGGAATCGCCTTACTACCAGACGGATGCTTTCGGAAAGGTGCTGGAATTTGTTCAGAACAACCCCACGGCAGCCGTGATGAAAGAAATGAAAGGAAAGCTGACCTTGCGTTTCGAAGGCGTGAAATCTGTGGAAGCAGCAATTGCTTTGCTGGAAAGCTTGCGTTGAGATTCATTCCGCTCGGATTCCGGAGGTCGTTGTGCGGGCATTTGCAAAAACCTTGGGCAAGGGTTAAAAAGAAGCGGTTGACAGATTTCGGTGCTCCGCACCTCATTTTTTCCGCTCCTGTTTTTCTTCGTGAAACTTTGAGTCTTCTTTGTGGCTCTTTGTGCAATAGTTGTTACACAAAGTTACTCAAAGAAGCCACAAAGGTACCCAAAGAGATTATGCATTTAAAGCCGAATAAAGGGGTTGTAGCACATCAAAATAAAATTTAGCCTGGAAATCCCCCCGGTTTGTTCTTCCCGGCAAAACCGGATGGGGAACCCGTGCATTTAAGACATTCACCCGGTTGGGCGTCCGGTCGCGCAGTTCATGCAGCAACTCCCTTTCGGATAAGCATTTTCAGTTGCTTTGTTTAAGTTGCACACACCGGAAACTTTTTTAAAAATTCCCTACCAGCCTGACGAGCGTATTGCAACAATTTTGATTTCAGGTGCGGCGCACCGGAAATCTTTGTAGAAAACCCAAACCACGAACCGCGAAGGTGCAGCGCACCGCAATATTTGAGTAATCGAAAAACAGCCTGCTGCCTGCGTTCCGCCGAAAGGAAAGAAAGCATGCCCCTTCATTTCGGGGTCGTGAATTCATTGGCAGCAACAATCGGCTGAACGGAAACCGCGCAGAAAAAACTTCACGAGAAAACAACTACTGATGCTTGTCCACCTTTTTTGCGGCTTTTTGCTCTCTTTTTTCCAGTTGCTTTTGCAACCAGTCAATGGACTCCATGGAAATCACTTTCAATTTGTAAAAGAAGCGAACATCAAAACGAAAGTCGTAACTACCGGCATCCCTGCCGTAACCCGGTGCGTTGCCGCTGAATTGCTGATTGTATACACTTCAAAAATATCCCACTGGGTTCTCACTCCGTCCGTAAACAGTTGCGGTTGTACCTTACTATCCCTCAGGTAACTGTAATTACCGTAAACCGTCAGTTTTACTCCGATGATGTCATACGAAGCCTAAATGCCATGACTTTTACAAAATTTAGACGGACAATAAATAACCCTTTAATGAACAACTGCTGTCGATTTGTTTTTACTTTTGTGAGAAATAAATTATTCCTTAAACAGCTTATACAATGAAAAAATTTCTACTTGTTCTTTTAACTATGATCACGGGAAGTATGCTGCTGGCGCAGGATTGCTCCGATTTGTTTATTTCTGAATACGTTGAAGGCTCGGGCAACAACAAAGCACTCGAATTGTACAACCCCACTGACCAAACCATCGATTTAAGCGCATACAAACTGGTGCGATACAGCAACGGAGGTTTTCAGGGCTACGACGTGGGTTTGGAAGGAACCATCGAACCCAAAGATGTTTTTGTGGTTGTGCTGGACAAAAGAGATCCCAACGGGATTGACTTTGAACAGCCGGTTGACAGCGCCCTGCAGGAAAAGGCCGATATTTTCCTCTGTCCTGTTTACAGCGTGAACCGGATGATGTACTTTAACGGAAACGATGCGGTAACCCTGGAAAAAGTAACCGGCGAGATTGTTGACATTTTCGGCATCATCGGAGGCGGGATGCTTAGCGACGACAACGGCTGGGGCGACCTTAACGACACAACCATCACCTACAACAGCGGGGGAAACCCGACAACTTACACCATCCAGAATTATATTGTCGGGCCTTTGTTCTGGCTGTCGTGGACAAAGGACAACACCCTCATCCGCAAGTACGAGGTAACGAAAGGCGTGACGACCAACCCCGATCCCTATTTCGAGGTTTTTATGCAATGGGACTCGGTTCCGAAAAACACTTTCGACTCGCTTGGTTTTCACAAGTGCGATTGCGGTACCCTCGGAATTGAAGAAAATAATTTCCAGGCCTCAGCCCGGATTTACCCTAATCCGGTGACGCAGTCTGAATTCACCATTGATGCAGACGAATCCATGGTTTCGGTCGAAATCATTGATTTGATGGGACGCATTGTTGACCGTAAGGATTTTGAAGCGTACACCGGCACCTACCGTTTTGCCCTCAATGAAAAACTAACGGGTGTGTTTCTGGTGAAAATCAGCTTTAATTCAGGGCAAATTCAAACCAAACGATTGATTTTTAATTAAATCCCGGGTACGGTTTTGCCTCATCTTGAGTCGTGAAAAGCCGTACTGACGGATGAATGGGGAAATTCACCGGATTTCCCCATTCCATGTTAAAGAGCTATAGTTTTATGAAAAGGAAACTTGTTTTTGCATTTGTTTTTTGGGCAATTGCATCCTCGCTTTTGGGGCAAAACATAGAGGTCAGCGGTATTATTACCGACAACCTTGGTGAAAAGCTTTTCGGTGTAAATGTAATTTATGCACCTGGCAAAGGTGCGGTTACCGACCTGAACGGTGAGTACCGCCTCAGTCTGCCACCCGGCGAATACGATTTATCGGTATCCTATGTTGGTTTTGCGCAGAAAACCAAACACATTACAGTTGCCGGTAAAAACCTTACTGTCAATTTTGCACTGGCTCCGGTAACCCTCTCCGAGGTGGAAGTTGTGGGCGATGTGGCCCGGACCCGTGAAACACCCATCGCGTTTTCAAATGTACCACCGGCGCAAATTGAGGAGCAATTGGCCTCCCAGGATATTCCCCTCATCCTCAATGCCACGCCCGGCGTTTATGCCACCCAGTCGGGCGGTGGCGACGGCGACGCACGCATCAATATCCGGGGATTTAACCAGCGAAATGTTGCCGTGATGCTGGACGGCATCCCGGTTAACGACATGGAAAACGGCTGGGTGTACTGGTCCAACTGGTTCGGGCTCGACATGGTGATGCGTTACACCCAGGTGCAGCGCGGGCTTGGCGCTTCCAAGCTGGCCATCCCTTCGGTTGGGGGAACCATCAACATTGCCACAAAGGGCATCGAAAATAAAAAGGGACTGAGCATCAAGCAGGAAGTGGGCAACGACGGCTTTTTACGCACCTCGCTGGGACTGACAACAGGCCGCATGGCCAACGGCTGGGGAGTTACATTTGCCGGTTCGTACAAAAGGGGTGACGGCTGGGCGGACCAAACCTGGACCGAAGGCTGGTTTTATTTTATCAGGGTTGACAAGGAATTTAAAAAACACACATTGAGTTTCAGTGCGCTGGGCGCACCCCAAAAGCACGGACAACGAACTCATTTGAAACACATTTCAACCTACGATACCCAGTATGCACTGAAGGCGGGCATGTCGCAGCAAACCATTGACAGCTTGCAGAATAACGGCATTCCTACTAACATGGGATTACGCTACAACCCCAACTGGGGATACCTCAGCAGGATCAGCATCACCGAGACGGATACCATTTACCCCGATGCCGTGGCAACCAGTACGGCAAACAATTATTATCACAAGCCCCTGATCAGCTTGCGCGATTTCTGGAAGGTAAACGAACGCTTGTACATTTCCAATATTTTATACCTTTCGCTGGGCAGGGGCGGCGGACGGGCTTTCTCAACCACACCCGAATACGATACCGCTAACTGGCAGCAGGATTTGCAAAAGCAGTACAACACCAACCTGAACATTGTCCCGCCCTATTTCAACAAAGAAAAACAATCGTCGAACATCATGCGTAATTCCGTGAACAACCACTTCTGGCTGGGCCTGCTTTCTACTTTCGACTACACGGCAAGCAAGGCCATCAGCATTTCGGGCGGACTGGACCTGCGAACGTACAAAGGAGAGCACTACCGTCAGGTGGATGATTTGTTCGGCGGGAATTATTACCTGGACGATGGAAACCAGAACGAAAACAACGACACCACCAAAAAATATGTCGGCGACATCATAGGTTACCACAACGATGCCCTGGTCAGGTGGGGAGGCGTCTTCGGACAGCTTAAATACATGAAAGGCAATCTCACCGTTTTTGCAAACCTGACGGCTTCGTTGTCGGGCTACAAACGGGTGGATTACTTTTTGCCTCACCCGGCCGATGTGGAAGCTGCTGAAACCGACTGGAAATACCTTCCCGGTTATACGGCTAAAGGCGGTGCAAACTACAACATCAGCGAGACAATGAATGTGTTCATGAACTTGGGATACATTTACAAGGCACAGCGGTTCAGCAATGTTTGGGATCGTAACAATCAATTGTTCAGCAATATTGACAACGAGCAGGTAAAGGCGATCGAACTGGGTTACAGCTATGCCAAGCCACGTTTCACTCTCAACATCAACACCTATTACACTTCCTGGCTCAACAAACCCGCCGATCGTTATTACCCGATTTACGATCCGGACTTAGGTGAATTTCGAAGGGTGAAAATCAATGTAATGGATGCGCTGCACATGGGTATCGAGTTTGAATTTGCCATCAAATTAACAAAGAGCCTGACCCTGGAGAGTTTGCTGTCGCTCGGCGACTGGAAATGGACATCCAGTGATACGGCCTTTGTGTACAACGACAACGGCCTGCTGCTGGATAAAATTCCGTTTAACGCAAAAGGCCTTTATGTTGGCGACGCAGCGCAATACCAGAACCGCGAAAGCCTGCGCTGGGAAATTATCCGCGGCTTGTATGTAACGGGCGTGTTTACCTGGTTCGGGAAGCACTATGCCGAGTTTAATCCTTTGGATTACTACCTGGACAAAAACCCCTGGGCTTTTGACGAAAACGGCAACCCCAGGCAATCGTGGAAAATACCCAATTACTACATGGTTGATTTCCATGCCGGGTATTCGTGGCATATCGATAAGGTATGGTTTCACCTCAGAGGCAGTGTCCTGAATTTACTGGACAGCAAATACATCACTGATGCGCGAAATAATGAACAATATCTTGGAGGGAAAAGTTTCGATGCCAACTCTGCAGGCGTCTATTTCGGACTGGGGCGAAGGTTTAATCTCTATTTAAAAATAAATTTCTAATCAATTGCCCCGACCTTCAGGTCGGGGATAAAAAAACAAAAAAATGAAAACATTATCAACAATATTTTTTACCATTCTTGTATCGGCAGCAGCTTTTGGCCAGCAAACAGGCTATTACAACGGAACCGAAGGAAAAAGCGGAGATGAATTGAAGGCAGCTTTAAACCAGATCATCAGCGGGCATACCCCATATTCCTATTTCTTCTCCAAAGAAATATTTAAATTGTCGGATGCCGATCCGGAGAATCCCGACAATGTCATCCAGGTTTACACGGGCTTTTCACACGACAACAGCGACTACGGGAACAGCGGGCTGCAACTCAACCGCGAGCACGTCTGGGCCAAATCGCATGGCGGGTTTGGCGACATTCCACCCATGTACGGTGATGTGCACAACCTGAAACCCTCGGCAGCCAGCGT
>JAJRWG010000305.1 GCA_024276895.1 Bacteroidota bacterium | reverse complement strand
TTCATGTCTGAAAAAGTAGCCGCCGTAGTGCCAACAAGGCTCGAAGGTGCGGGACTTGAAGCATGGCAAAATCATCAGAAATTGTATGAAGCCAAACTCAAGGAAATGCGACACATCGAAGGTCTGGAAAATAAGCGTTCCTATTTCAGCCATCTTTCCGAGATCATGTATTGCACCATTAAGAGTTTCGGATTAAAGCAGGACAAGCTGTTCGCAATATATTGCCCCATGGCCTTTGACGGAAAGGGAGCCTACTGGATAAGCGACAGCAAAATAGTGCAAAACCCCTACCTGGGCTCTAAAATGCCGAAGTGCGGGGAAATTAAGGAAGAGTTGTAATCCTACAATTAATAATTTTAATGTTTAACTTTAAATTTAAAAGTCATGGAAACAAAAAATGAAAGTTCAGGACATGAGGAAATGAAAATGGTTTATCACTGCAGCATGAAGTGCGAAGGTGATAAAGTGTACAGCAATCCGGGAAACTGCCCGGTGTGTAATATGAAACTGGTGCCCGTGGATGACAAAAGTTCACATGGACATCACCATCATCATTGCTAAGACGATTCGTTTCTGAAAATAGCACCTGGAATTGGCAACAGTTGATGAATTTCATCACCTGCAGCTGAATTTCAGGTGCTTGCCAGGATCGTTATTTATCAAAAGAGTCGAAAGATGTCAGTAAACAAAACCATAAAAATCATAGGAGCCGGGCCGGGTGGCTTTACAGCAGCCATTACCCTAGCCAAAAGTGGTTACAATGTAAACCTCTACGAAAAGAACAATAATGCCGGCCTGAGGTTTAACGGCGATTTTCAGGGGTTGGAAAACTGGTCGGACGATGAGGATACATTGAACATCCTTGGCGGACTTGGCATTAAAATAAATTTTTTATGCCAGCCTTGTTCAGCAGACGAATTGTATTTTATCGGACCGAACAGGAAGAAGGTACAGATAAAAACCTCGCGTCCGCTGTTTTATCTTGTTGAAAGGGGAACCGGTGAAAATTCTTTGGACCAGGGATTACGCAGGCAGGCAGAAGAGTTGGGCGTAAATATTTTATGGAATCATAAGGTAGATTCTCTTGAAGATGGTCTCGCGATTGTCGGAACAGGACCAAAAGCGGCAGACGCCATTGCAAAGGGCATCGTTTTTAAAACTTCCCACAAAAATATCAGCATTGGATTTGTAGATAACCGCATAGCTCCTCAGGCGTATGCCTATCTTCTGGTTAACAATGGACGGGCAACTTTTGCAACTTGCATGTTTAAGGATTTTAAAAATGAAAAAACCTATTTTAAAAGAGCCCTGCAACTTCTGAATTCTTCCATTGATATTGACATGCTTGACGTTAAAGAATTTGGCGGGTTCGTCAATTTCTTTGGTGAACCCATCCTGTCAAAAGGTAGCAGGATGTTTTATATTGGCGAGAATGCCGGTTTTCAGGATGCCTTGTGGGGCTTTGGCATGAAATACGCTATGCTTTCAGGCTATTATGCCGCAAGAAGCATCATTGATAACCAGGATTATGCAGGGCTGTGCAAAACCTACCTTTATCCGAAACTAAAAACCTCGATCGCAAACAGATGGATTTTTTCCCATCTTTACAACCCCGGTTATAATTTCTTATTCAGGTATATGGCCGGATTGAATGATGTGATCCCGTCTTTGAGAAAACACTATAATATTTCTTTTTCCAAGAAAATAATATACAAGATTGCAAGGAGATGGTACCATACAAGATTAATTGACAAACAATGCATGCATGTTCATTGCGATTGTGTGTGGTGCCGACATGGAAAACATGAGCACGAATCGGTAGAAAATTGTTAGTTGAAAAGGGTGCAGGTTTTCGGTATCATCCTGCGGCCTCAGCAACGAAACGGGTGTTTTGTAATTTATTGGTCTGATCAATGGTAATAAGCTTACCAACTGCACTATTTCCCCTTCAAAACCCGTGTGGCGTTCAGGATGGCGATCAGTGCCACGCCCATATCGCCAAACACGGCTTCCCACATGGTGGCCACACCGAAAATACCCAGCACGATGAAAGCCCCTTTAACAACCAGTGCGAAGATGATGTTTTCCCAGACGATCCGCCTGGTTCTTTTGGAAATGTCAATGGCTTCGGCCACTTTGGCGGGTGAGTCGGTCATCAGTACCACATCGGCGGTTTCAATAGCGGCATCAGAGCCAAGGGCGCCCATGGCAATACCCACATCGGCGCGGGCGAGTACCGGCGCATCGTTGATGCCGTCGCCAACGAATGCCACTTTTCCGCCTTTGCCAAGCATATCTTCAATGTGTTCAACCTTATTTTCGGGTAGTAATTCGGCATAATATTCATTGATGCCCAGCTTGCCGGCAACAGCTCATGCAGCGTGGTCGTTGTCACCGGTGAGCATTACCGTATGGATACCGTTCTTTTTGAGCCTTTTGACGGCAACAATGCTGTCGTCTTTCAGACTGTCGGAAATCACAATGTAGCCGGCATATTTTTTCTCGATAACCACGTGCACAACAGTGCCTTCCACATCGCATACTTCGTGAGCAATGTTTTCTTTGTGGAGGAGTTTGTCGTTCCCGACAAAAACTTCTTTATTGTCAATGAAAGCCCTTACGCCGTGCCCTGGGATTTCATTCACTTTCCCGATCCTTGAATTTTCAGGTTCGCGCTGATAACTTTCCAGCAGGGACTTGGCAATGGGGTGGTTGGAATTGTATTCGGCATAAGCCGCGTATTCCAGAATTGTCTTTTCCGGATACCCGTTTGCAGGAACGATTTCAGAAACCTTGAACTCGCCTTTGGTGAGGGTGCCGGTTTTGTCGAACACCACAGTTTTTACTTGTGTGAGTGCATCCAGGAAGTTGGAGCCTTTAACGAGGATGCCCTTTCGGGATGCCCCGCCAATCCCTCCGAAATAACCCAGGGGGATGCTGATGACCAATGCG
>JAJRWG010000029.1 GCA_024276895.1 Bacteroidota bacterium | reverse complement strand
GCATTGATGAAATCCTTAACTGGTTTACGGACCTGAAAAGCAGGTACGAGTTGGAGATAAAACGAATCCCCTTGTCCGAGGTGAAAGACTGGACACTCAGCGACGAGGAACTAAAACACAAAGAAGGTAAATATTTTAAAGTTATCGCGGTCAACATTGAAATCGGGAACCGCGAAGTCATTTCCTGGGGTCAACCGCTTGTTCAACCCATGCAGAACGGCTTGATAGCATTCATCGTTAAAAAAATCAACGGCATTTATCACTTTTTGGTTCAGGCAAAGCTGGAAAGCGGGAACTTCGACATTCTTGAGTTTGCGCCCACGGTCCAGTGCCTGACGGGAAACTACCGCGAAACGAAAGAAAACACCCTTCCTTTTCTGGAGTATGTTTTGAACGTTCCGCAAGACCAGATAAGGTTTGATACTTTTCAATCGGAAGAAGGCGGCAGGTTTTACCGCGAACAAAACAGGAATTTGATTGTTGAAGCCGGGGATGAGTTTCCGGTTGAGGTTCCTGACAATTACATCTGGATGACATTGAACCAGCTCAACCTTTTTCTGAAGTTTAACAACTATCTGAACATCCAGTCCAGGAGCCTGATCTCATCAATATCTTTTATCTGACCAATGAAAAAATTACGCTTAGGAATTTTGGGATGCTCAAATTTTGCCTCCCGAACCTTCATCCCGAACCTGCTCAGGCTCGAACAATTTGAATTGGTCGCCATCGCCAGCAGGTCGTTGCAAAAGGCAAAAAGCGTTGCCGAAAAATTTAACGTACTGCCTGTTGAAGGCTATCAAAACCTGATTGAGCGTGACGACATCGATTGTGTTTACATCCCCCTGCCAATTGGTCTTCATTACGAATGGATACGGAAAAGTCTTGCACACGGAAAGCATGTATTTTCTGAAAAATCGTTCACGGAAAGCTATTCCCGAACGAAGGAAATCATAGAACTGGCAAAATCGAAAAAGTTGTGTGTTTTTGAAAACTTCATGTTCACTTACCACAGCCAGTACGATTATGTTTTTGAAATGCTGCGTTCGGGAGAAATCGGGGAAATCAGGTTGTTGAAAAGCGCGTTTGGCTTTCCTGAGTTTGACAGGGGAAACAACATCCGTTACAAGAAAAATCTCGCCGGAGGCGCGTTGCTTGACGCGGGAGCGTACACGGTTAAGGCCTCGACTTTTATTCTGGGAAAAGAAACCGGTTTTGTTGCTGCCGAACTGAACACTTTGGGAAACGAAGTGGATTACCAGGGGAGTGTGATGCTGAAAAATGAGCAGGGGTTGGTCGCCCAGCTGTCCTTTGGTTTCGACAATTTTTATCAAAACAATATTGAAATCTGGGGAAGTAAAGGAAAGCTTACACTTACAAGGGCCTTTACCGCCGGTGAAGGTTTTATGCCGGGAGTCGTGATTGAAAAACAGAATAAAAGAACAGAAATTCAACTTCCTGCCGACAATCAGATGCGAAAAATATTGCTCGACTTCGCCACTGCGATAGAATCGGATTACAGCAAACAGTTTAAGGATATACTTCTGCAATCGAGGCTTTTGACTGACATCATTGAAAATGGGTAACTCCAACAAGCCAAAATATGTTTCCGTTCCTGCATTGGCCCCCATCGGGGAGTTTACCGGTATTTTGAGGCAAGCCTGGGACAGCAGGGTTTTAACACACAACGGGCCGCTTGTTCAATTATTGGAGAAAAAAGTTGATCAGTACCTGGGTGTCAGGAATACGGTTGTTGTTACAAATGGAACCATCGCCTTGCAACTGGCCATTCGCGCCCTGGACCTGACCGGCGAGATCATCACAACTCCATTCACCTGGGTAGCAACAGCCAGTGCCATAAAATGGGAAAACTGTACACCGGTTTTTGTTGATATCGAAAAAGACACCTTTAACATTGATCCGGAAAAAATCGAAGCAGCCATCACGTCTAAAACTTCGGCCATCATGCCCGTGCATGTGTTTAGTAATCCTGTAAACATTGACCGGATTGAACAGATTGCAAAAAAACATAAGCTAAAAATAATTTATGATGCAGCCCATGCATTTGGGGTCAGTTACGATGGGAAGCCGGTAATGGAATATGGAGATATTTCCTGTACGAGTTTCCATGCTACCAAGATTTTTAACTCGGGCGAGGGTGGTGCATGCTTTAGCCCGGACAGTGAAGTGACCCGGCGTCTGAAACGGCTACGTTTTTTCGGGCATAACGATCAAAAAGAAATAGTAGAAGATGGGCTTAACGGAAAAATGACCGAAGTCCATGCTGCAGTCGGGCTGGCAAACCTGCCCTATCAGGATGCCGTCGCTGAAAAAAGAAAAAGAATATTTGAGATATATTTTAACAAACTTAACAAGCTGGAAGGTGTCAGTTTCCAGAAATTCAAACCGGACGAATACAACTGTAGTTACCTGCCGCTTCTGTTTCCTTCTGAAAAAATATGCATCGACGTAATGGAAGAACTTTTTAAAAGCAACGCATTTCCGAGAAGATATTTTTATCCTTCGCTGAACACGGTTAAGGCAGTGGGAGAGTACATACCGATGCCTGTTTCTGAAGATGTTTCAAAACGGATATTGTGCCTGCCCTCCAACAACGATTTATCTTTTGAGGACGTCGAACAGCTTGCGGATTTTATTTTGCAGTATTTCAAGGCGAAATAGTCCTGCTACTGCAAAGGGAAATATGCTTTTTGATAAAAGCAGCTTAACGTAAAACAGAAACTAAAAAACACAAAAATGGTAGTAATAGGTGCCGG
>JAJRWG010000304.1 GCA_024276895.1 Bacteroidota bacterium | reverse complement strand
GTACCCAAGGTATTGGAAGGCGTTGACCCCATCGACTCCCTGCAAACCCTGGTTGACCAGTGGGGAGGATGTACCACTACCGGAATACCCAAACGCACTGTTGAGGATGTTTTGAAAGTCTATCCCAACCCCGCCACGCAAGTGGTTCGCTTCGAGCCGGTTTCCGAATTAACGGATACGGAGGTGTCGCTGATGGTTTTTGATGCAAACGGACGGGTGGTTTACAAAGTCAGCGCGGTGAAACCAACATCCATCACCTGGAAAACCGGTGAGCTTCACAGGGGAATCTACTTCTACAGGCTGTTCAGCGAGCGGAAAACCATTGCCAGCGGGAAAATCATTCTGGAGTAGGGTAAGGCCTGAAAGCAAATTAGAGCTTACTGCGGTTCGTCAAGTCCGAGGTCAGCAATCAGCTTTTCCTGCAGGATCGCAGGTGTGATGGCGTATTCAATTTCACCGTGGGTACTATACGAAATCTTACCCGTTTCTTCCGAAACAATAATGGCGATGGCATCGGAACGCTCGGTGATGCCAATGGCGGCACGGTGCCGTAAACCGGCCCGGCTGGAAACTGTTTTTTTTGTCACCGGAAGGATGCAACCGGCAGCTTTTATCCGGTTGTTTGTCACGATCATGGCACCGTCGTGCAACGGGCTGTTTTTGAAGAAGATGTTTTCGATCAAAGGTGTGGAAATGTTCGCATCCACAATCTGCCCGGTTCTCACAAAATGGGCCAGTTCGTTTTGGCGGGTGATGACGATGAGGGCACCCTCTTTGATTTCGGCCATCCGCTGGCAGGCCGACACAATGGCATCGATATTGAATTCAAAACGCTCGTGAAAATAATGCCTGAAGACTTTGAAATTTTTTCCGTACTTCCTGAAGAAATTGGTTGTGCCCACGGCCAGCAGAAACTGCCGGATTTCGGGCTGGAAAATGATGATGAGTGCCACCAGACCTACACTGATAAAAGCGCCCAAAATTTGTGAAAGCATCTCCATTTGCAATGCGTCCACAATCTTCCAGACCATGAAAAGGGCAACAAGCCCCAGCAAAATATTGATGGCCACCGTTCCCTTCAGCATTTTGTAAAGGGTGAACAGCAGTACGGCCACCAAAAAGATGTCCAGGATGTCCACAATTCCGATATGGATGAATGCTGTTGTCAAGTGGGAGATTTATTGCGTCAAAGTTAAAAAATCCTGAAAAGCATTTTGATTCCGCTTGGAAAAAAGAAATCCCGAAATCCGGCTGCACCATTTTGTATTTTTCCGAACAGATCAGGCAGAGTCCGCTGCATTTATAAAATACCCGGTTAATTTTACTGCTTCCACGGCTTCTTTCACATCGTGGACGCGCAAAATATTTGCACCCTTAAGCAGGGCGATGGTATGAAGCACCGTTGTCCCGTTCAATGCCTCCTCAGGGCCAATGTCCAGTACCCTGTTCAGCATCGACTTACGCGAAAGCCCCGCCAGCAAAGGCAGACCCCCAACCCTCACTGACTCCAGTTCCTTCAGTAAAGCGTAATTGGATTCCAAAGATTTCCCGAAACCGAAACCGGGATCGAGGATGATGTCTTCAACGCCAAGGGCGCGGAGTTGCGCAACCTTCCCGGCGAAATAATTCCTGACAATTCCCACAGCCCCCTTTTTAAGGGGATTATTTTGCATGCTTTCGGGCCGGCCGTGCAGGTGCATCAAAATGTAAGGCACTTTCAATCCGGCAACAGTTTCAAACATCTTTTCGTCAAATTGTCCCCCCGAAATATCGTTCACCAGGTGAGCGCCTGCTTCCACGCACTCGCGCGCCACCTCCGACCGGTAAGTGTCGATGGAAAAAATGGCTTGTGGGAATACCCTAAGTAATTGCTTTAAAGGTCCCCGAAGCCGGTTTCTTTCTTCTTCAATGGAAATGTCTTTCGCCCCGGGACGTGTAGAAAGCGCTCCCAGGTCAATCAATCCGGCGCCATCCTCCAGCATTTCTTCCACTCTTTTAATGACAGCCTTCTCATGCTGCAAACGGCTGTCTGCATAAAAGGAATCGGGGGTCAGGTTCACGATGCCCATCACCAGCGGTGAGGAAAAATCCAGAACCAATCCGTTGCAATGAAATTTTCTTTCGCGAAAAGATGTATTTTTACTGCTCATTTTTGCGTTCTGCTTTTACAAACCAAAACCAACTAAAAAAACTCAAGGCACTCAAGGCACTTTAAATAAAAAGAATATTTAACAAAACTAAGAATAATACGGATGGAGAAAAAGACTGCCACACAATTTGAGGAAGTCATTAAGCGGTGCAGGGCTGTATTCGAGGACAAGCAAAAAGATTACAGTGCGGCCTGGCGCATTTTGCGCACCAGCAGCCTCACCGATCAGATTTACATCAAGGCCAACCGCATCCGCAGCATCCAGTTGAAAGGGACGCAAAAAGTGGATGAAGGCATTGTGCCCGAATTTATCGGCATTGTCAACTACTCGGTGATGGCGCTGATCCAACTGGAAAAGGGCTTTGCCGACGAACCCGATCTTTCTGATACCGAATCGCTCGAACTGTACAACAAATACATTTATGCAGCCCGCGACCTGATGCTCAACAAGAACCATGACTACGGCGAAGCCTGGCGGAACATGCGCATTTCTTCCCTGACCGACATCATCCTGATGAAGCTGCTGCGCATCAAACAAATCGAGGAGAACAAAGGAAAAACGCTGGTTTCCGAGGGGCTGGACGCTAATTATTTCGACATCATCAATTATTCGGCATTTGCACTCATTAAACTTTTAATCGAAAAGGAAGATGCGTAAAAAGCAGGATAAGGAAAGCCGGATCGTGGCCCTGTTCAGGATACTGACGGTACTGGTGTTTATTTTTTCTTCTTCGGTCAAAGGTGTTGACCCGCTGGGCACGGCCTACCGTGTGGAAGATTATCTGCTGGTTTACGGACTGGACTGGATGAGGGGTGCGGCACTGGGGCTGGCGGTTTTTCTCATCGCCGTTGAGTTCCTGCTGGGTTTTGCCCTGCTGTTCAGGCTCAAACCCAGACTCGCCGCCACAGGCACACTGCTCATTATGATATTCTTCACTGTTGTCACCTGGTTCGATGCACGCTACGACCTGGTAACGGACTGCGGCTGTTTCGGCGATGCCGTCAAGTTGACCAACTGGCAAACATTTTACAAAAATGTGGTGCTCATCCTGCTGGCTGCCGTCATCTTTTTTAAAAGAAAAAGCATCGTTCCAAAAATACCCGGATGGTTTCAGACCATCATCCTCGCAGTTTTCACAGCTTTGTTCGTTTGGTTCGTTTTTTACAACTACAACCACCTGCCGATGCTGGATTTTCGCGACTGGAAAGTGGGCAGGGACATGAAAAGCAGTGACACCGGCGAAACGAAAACTTATCTCACTTACCGCAATCTCGAAACAGGGGAGGAGCAGGAGTTTCTATCGCCCGACTATCCCTGGAACGACTCGCTGTGGATGGCGCGGTGGGAATTTGTTGACCAACGTGTGGACGAATCGGGTGTGGAACGCAAGCATGCTTTATTTATTGAGGATGAAGACGGGAACGATCTGACAAAAGCCATCATCGGACATGCGGGAGACCAATTCCTGCTGATCTCGTACGACCTGGATTTTGCAGAAGGAGAAGGCATGCTCAAGGCAGCAAAACTCTTCCATTACCTTGATGATGAAGGTATCGCCTTCGATATGCTCAGTGCCTCGGATCTGCAAACCATCGACAAATACCGCGAAGTTTATCAAATGGATTACCCCGTTTACTTTGCCGATGACGTGGAACTGAAAGCCATGATCCGTTCCAATCCCGGGCTGCTCTGGCTGCGCGACGGCGTGGTGATGAAAAAATGGCATGCCAACGATTTCCCCGGCCGGGAAGAGCTGCAGAATTTGTTGAAAGAAAAGTAACAGAGAGGCCGGGGTTGCGGCTTGCAGCATGAAGAAACCGGCACCCTGCCTCCAAAACAACTTCAAACTTTTAACTTTTAACTTTAAACTTTTAACTTTAAACTCAAAGTGTCCTCCTACATCCTCCGTCGTTTGCTTTACGGTATCCTCGTTTTACTGGGGGTGAGCACGGTGGTGTTTTTCCTGTTTAACATTTTACCCGGTGATCCGACGCGCATGCTTTTGGGGCAGCGTGCCGATATTTCGTCGGTGGAAGCCATTAAAAAGGATCTTGGTCTTGACAAGCCCGTGGCCGTGCAGTACCTGAATTTCCTCAACGATCTGTCTCCGCTGTCGGTTCACAATGTGAAGGACGAAAAAAGCTACTGGTTTCTGAGTCCTGAAAAGTACGGGCAAGCCGTTATTCTGCTACGCCTAGGCAAGACGGCGCTGGTGCTGAAGACACCTTATCTGCGACGGTCGTACCAGAGTAAACGCCCGGTGTCGGCCATCATTGCCGAGGCTTTTCCCAAAACCCTATTGCTGGCCTCGGTCTCCATTTTGCTGGCCATGGTACTGGGGATTTTGCTGGGCATTCCGGCTGCCCTTTACAAGGATAGTCCGCTGGACAAATTCCTGCTGGTGTTTTCATCCCTGGGCATGTCCATTCCTTCTTTTTTCGCGGCCATCCTCATGGCGTGGCTGTTTGCATACGTGCTGGCCGACTACACGGGCCTGCCCATGTTCGGGAGCCTCTATTCGGTGGATGACTACACCGGCGAGGTGTACCTCAACCTCAGGAACCTCATCCTGCCCGCGCTGACACTGGGCATTCGTCCGCTGGCCATCGTGGTGAGCCTGACCCGTTCGTCATTGCTGGAGGTCTTGTTGCAGGACTACATCCGCACGGCTTACGCCAAGGGGCTGAGCAAGTTCAGGGTGGTGGTTTTCCACGGACTGCGCAATGCCCTCAATCCGGTGCTGACGGCCATCACAGGATGGTTCGCTTCGCTCATGGCCGGGGCCGTCTTTGTAGAATACGTCTTCGACTGGAAAGGTATTGGTGTGGTGATCGTCGATTCGCTGGAGAAATACGACCTGCCTGTCATTATGGGCTCCGTGCTTTTTATTCCCGTCGTGCTGATTCTGGTGAATATTTTCATGGACATTGTTTACGCACTGCTGGACCCGCGGGTACGCCTGGGGTAAAGGACTTGCCTTTTGTGTTTCTCCTGGGAAGCATGCTTGCAGGCTGACACTCCTCACCGTACACGCACAGGCCTTCCCACATGGTTCGGATAACTGGATTATTTCGGGGGGGGATTGCTCCTCCCTGTGGTGGTTAATGACAGCCCGTTCTGATCCATCATCCCCCTTTTCTTTGTTAACACATGGCTGTGTAAAACGCCCGTGCAGTCAGCGGACAAATCCTAAATAAACACTACTTTTGCTTTTTCGCAAAAACAAGAAAAATCATGAGAAAAAAGATAGTCGCCGGCAACTGGAAAATGAACCTGGATTTTGCAGGAGCCGAAGAGCTGGCAGCTGCCGTAGCCGAAAGACTGGAGGGAGAGAAACTGCAGTGCGAGGTGGTGATCTGTCCACCCGCCCTTTACCTGGAAATGGCCACGGATTTCGCCGAGGAATCGGTGCTGAAAGTCGGTGCGCAAAATGTCAGCAATCGGGACAACGGCGCTTTTACCGGTGAAATCTCAGCCGCCATGCTGGCTTCGCTGGACGTGGACTATTGCATAGTGGGCCACAGCGAGCGCCGCAAATATTTTCATGAAGACAACGCCTTTTTGGCAGGAAAAGTGGACAAATTGCTTGACCATGGCCTGACCCCTATTTACTGTTGCGGCGAACTGCTGGAAGAAAGGGAGAAAGAGAATCATTTCAACATTGTTGAACAGCAGATCTCCGAAGGGCTTTTTCATCTGAACGATTCGGAGTTTTACAATCTTGTCATTGCCTACGAGCCCGTCTGGGCCATCGGCACGGGAAGAACCGCTTCACCTGAACAGGCGCAGGAAATACATGCTTTTATCCGGGGCCTTATCATCAAAAAATACGGCAGGGAACTCGCTGACGAAACCACCCTGCTTTACGGCGGCAGTTGCAACGCCAAAAATGCGCGGGAATTGTTTTCACAGCCCGACGTTGACGGCGGCCTCATCGGCGGTGCCTCGCTCAAAGCCACTGAGTTTGTTCAGGTTGTCAACAGCTTTTAAATCACTGACCGGTGAGTTACCTTGAATTGAAATGTGCGGTTCGCGGAGGTTCGGAAGAGGCCGGAATTCTCGTGGCTGAGCTGGCGGCTCTGGGCTTTGAAAGTTTCAGTGAGGAAGACGATGCTTTGCTGGCTTACATCCCGCAAGAAGATTTTTCGCGCCAGCGTTTGCTGACGGTTGAGGCACTGAAAAAGCTGGACGAACAGTCTGCACTGGAAGTCCGGCTCATCGAGGACCAAAACTGGAACGCGGTCTGGGAAAGCAACTACCCGCCGGTAACCATCGGGAACTGCCACGTCAGGGCGCCTTTTCATCCTGAAAACCCTTCTGTTCGTTACGACATCGTACTGGACCCGAAAATGGCTTTCGGAACCGCCCACCACGAAACCACGGTTTTGATGATCGAATTGTTGCTGTCAGAGCTGTGTGAAGGCAAGCGGGTGCTCGACATGGGTTGCGGCACGGCGGTGCTGGCCATACTTGCCTCCATGAAGGGCGCCAAAGAAGTGACGGCCATCGACAACGACGACTGGGCCAATCGCAATGCACTGGAAAACGTCGCCCTCAACCATTGTACCGGCATTGTGGTGAAACAGGGGGACGCGACAGCCTTGAAAAGCCTGCCCGCCTTCGACCTCATCCTGGCCAACATCAACAAAAACATCCTGTTGCAGGACATGGCCGCTTACGCGGAGGTGCTGAAGAAGCGCGGGCGTGTTTTTTTCAGCGGTTTTTATACCGAAGACCTGGAAGCCATCGGCCGGGAGGCCGGAAAACATGGCTTGAAGTTTGTAACGAGCAAGACCAAAAACAACTGGGTGGCCGCGGTTTTCAGCCGTTGAATGGAGAAAGATATACAAAACAGCAACAGTAGCCAATGCAGCGATCAATGAAGAAGATTTTCGTTTTAACATCGGTTTTAAGTTTTTTGCTTTTCGTGCAAACGGGCAGGGCGCAGGACAGCAGGGCCTTCAATTCGGAACAGTTCTTCTGGCAGATTTCGGAGGTTTTGCTGAACACCCCTTCAAAAATCAACCAGGAAAAGGCCAAAACCCTGCTCGACCGTTTCGGTACCCGCTGGAGCATGGGCCGATTCAACCGGGCTGAGAAGCAGGAGATCAACAAGCTGGTGGAAAGAATGCGCAGCAGAAAGCTGAAAACCTATCCCTACCTTTACGATTACATTTACGCGCTGACCTTGCTTGCCGAGTCGAAACAACTTCCAAAGGGTGTAATTGCCTGGCACGCCTACGCCGGTCGGCTGTTGGAAGAGGTGAATACGAAACATTTTAACGAGTTCCTGAAGTTTACCAGGGGGCTCTTTGAAAAGGACCTTCTTTTCGATAAGCGCACCTTGTCGTGGTACTATCGCAACGCACGTTTTAGCTTTGAACTGGACACCGTTTTTTTGCTTCGCTTCGATCACCTGACCCTGGTTGCTGCTACCAAAAAAGACAGTTCGCTGATCCTGAAAACCAGCGGGGTTCTCAATTACGATAAAGGTGTCTGGACAGGAAATGGGGGAAGGGTCAGGTGGAGCCGTTTTGGCAAGGAATACGGTGAAAAGGTTTTTGTGGAGTTTGACGATTACCGCATCAACCTGAGTCAAAGCACCTACATCATTGATTCGGCGGTGCTGCATTACGACCGTTTTTTCAAATATCCAGTTTCGGGGCAGTTTACCGATAAAATCATGTCAGGTTCACCCGGGAGCCGGACTTCTTACCCCCGCTTTTACACTTATTTTGATGATTTTGAACTGGGCGGATTGTACCCCAGCATCGACTACACCGGCGGCTTCAGTCTTCAGGGCGAAACCGTTTTCGGTATTGGCGGCCCGCTCAGGCCGGCACAACTGACTTTCTGGTACAAGGACAAACTCATCGGCAGGGCCATGGCCGGAATGTTCAAGCTGGGCGACGACAGATGCCAGGCTGTTGATGCACAGGTAGTGTTTTATTTTGACGACGACTCCATTTACCATCCGGATGTCCGTCTCAAGTACAGCGGTAAAAACCGGCTGCTGGTACTCTTTAGCGAGTCAACAGGTTCCAAGTTCATCCCCTTTTTCGATTCCTACCACCAACTGGACATTTATTCGGAAGCCGTCACCTGGAACTTGGATTCGGCCTACATGAATTTCGAGCGCATCGCGCCCAGCGGCGGGAGGTTGAAAACAGCGAGGTTTGTGTCGAATAACTATTTTTCGGAACGCGAGTTTTATGCCATCCAGGGAATGGACGAAAAAAACCCCATGTACATCATTCGCGATTACCTGAATACTTATTCCGGCCGGGTGATCCAATTGAACGCCCTTGCCGATTTTATGAACAAAGCCCCCGAGCAGGTGTCGGGCATGCTCATCCAGCTGGCAAGCAAAGGCTATGTGGTGTACGATGCTAAAAACAAGACCGCAACGGTGAAAGACCGTCTGCTGTATGCCCTGGATGCCAAAGTGGGACGGCGCGATTACGATGTGATCGCACTGGAATCGAAAGTTAAGTTCAATCCCAACGCCTCCCTCAATCTTGACACTTACGATCTGGATGTGTTCGGTGTTCCGCAGGTCCACCTGAGCGACTCGCAGGAAATGTATATTTACCCTTACGACCGCATTGTTTCGTTCAAGATGAACCGTGATTTCACCTTCGACGGGCAGGTTCACACCGGACTGTTTGACTTTTTTACCCACCAGAGTACTTTTATTTACGACAGTTTCATGGTCAATATGAATTACGTGGATTCACTTAAATTCAGCGTGTATTCCGTTGACAGTGTGCAGGGAACGGTGCGGCTGGTGAAAGTCAGGAACAAAATTGTTGACCTCAACGGCAAGCTGTACATCGACCACCCTTTCAACAAGTCAGGGCTTTTACGTTACGATCGCTATCCCTACTTTGTAAGTTTTGAAGAAAGCTATGTGTATTACAACAGGCGCGACATCCAGGACAGCACCCTTCCTGCCGAAAGTTTTTACTACAAACTGGAACCCTTTGTATTCGACAGCATATCCACTTTCAAAACCGAGGGTCTGGCCTTCGAGGGCACCCTTTTGTCGGCAGGGATTTTTCCACCATTGCGTGAACCCATGGTGGTTATGCCCGACTATTCGCTGGGCTTTACGCACCTGCTGCCACCCGACAGCAGTTACCCCGTTTACGGTGGCAAGGCAAGGTTTTCACCGGAAATCACCCTCAGCAACCGGGGATTCCGCGGAAGCGGCAAGCTGGAATACCTGAGCACCAGCATTTCTTCCGGTCGGTTAACTTTTTATCCCGATTCGGTGGTTGGACTGGCCGATCATTTTGCCATCGACGAAAACGAGTTGTCCTGGGACTTTCCTGCCGTTACAGGCGATACGGTCAGCATCGAATGGCTTACCGATACCAATGTAATGCATGTGGGGCTGGTGGAGAATCCCTTCGATATTTATCATGGCGCTTCACTTAAAGGCGACCTTTGGCTCGACCCGCAGAAAGTCAGGGGAGCAGGCACTTTGGTGTTCGACCAGTCGGAAATCCTCTCAAAGGACATCGTGTTGAAGCGCAGCAAACTTACCGCCGACAGTGCCGACTTCTTTTTGAACAGCCCTGACACCAGCGTACATATTTTCGAGTCCAGGGGATACTTTGTCAGTATTGATTTTGAGCAGCAACTGGGAAGTTTTACCCACCTTTACGACAACTCTTTTGTGCAGTTCCCGCTCTACAAATACATCTCCACATTGAAAGAAGTGGAGTGGTTCATGGACGAGGACAAGCTGCTGCTGAAAAATAATCTGGCACGCGACAATGCGGCCATCGATTCGTTAAGCAACGAGGAACTGATTGACTACCGCCTTACCGGAGATGAATTCATCGCCATCAAGGAGGGGATGGATTCGCTGCGCTTCTTTGCTGAAAGGGCTACGTACAACCTGAAACAGTACACCATCGATGTGGAGGGAGTCAGGTTGATAAAAGTTGCCGATGCTGCCATCTTCCCTGACGGGGGTTTTGTTA
Source organism: Bacteroidota bacterium (assembly GCA_024276895.1). Lineage (GTDB taxonomy): Bacteria > Bacteroidota > Bacteroidia > Bacteroidales > F082 > B6-G9. Next base: position 1,125 of record JAJRWG010000304.1, on the reverse strand, counting down.
AGATCAACCGCGACGCACGGATGAACACACTGAACGAAGCACTCATCATAGCAGATACCGCCAACAAGATCCATCACATTTATGATGCGGAAGTCAATATTTTCAGCCGGAACAAATACACTGCCACCGGAACCATCGACTACGTTGACCGGAACCTGGCCCGTCAGCCGGTGACTCTGGACAGTATTTACGTGGACAACCGGGGGATTACCAACGGTGTGTCGAAACTGGCAACCGGTGAGTTGTTTTTCCTGAGTCCGGAGTACTTTTTCACGGGAACCATCCGGATGAAAGCCTCTCAGCAGTTCCTGCAGTTTACCGGCGGATACCGGCTCAACGAAGATTGCATGGGCAGCGAGGACAACTGGATATCATTCGACAAATATCTCGACCCCAACAACATCTTTTTTGAACTCACCGGTGATGCCGTTGACCTTTACGGCAGGAGTGCACGCTTCGGACTGGCTTTTTCGCCTCGGAGAAACAACTTCTATCCGCTCATTTTACAGCCACAGCAGGATTCATCCGACCAGATGCTGGTGAGTGCCACCGGACAGATTGATTACGACACAGTGACGGGGAGTTTCAGGGTAGGGCCCTCGAATCGCAACCAGGGCAACAATATGGAAAAGAATTTTGTGAAACTGAACACGAACAGATGCGTACTGTAAGGTGACGGGATTTTCAACCTGGGACTCGACTGGGGGCTTTCGCCGGATATCTTCAAATGGAAAGCTGCCGGGACTTTCAAGCATTTGATACTTACTGATTCAACTTACCTGAACACAGTTCTGCTGCTGGATTTCTATTACGACAAAAAAGCAGCCGAGATGATGGCTGACAGCATCCGTATTGCCAACCTGCCGGTGGTGAATTCGGGCGAAGGACTGTTTCCCATGTTCCTGAAAAAGATACTGGGTGCCGAGCGTAGTGCGGTGCTGATTACCGAACTCAACCTCTACGGTAAGATGAACAAAATACCCAGGGAGATGGAGCACACCCTTTTGTTCTCCGATCTGCACCTGAAGTGGGACCCGAAGTCACATTCCTTCATTTCGCAGGGCCCCATCGGACTGGGTTATGTTGCCGGAAAAGCTGTTAACAAATATGTAAACGGCTACGTGC
>JAJRWG010000028.1 GCA_024276895.1 Bacteroidota bacterium | reverse complement strand
TTTTAAATAATGAATCCGCTTGTAAGCAATTGGAAGTATGGACGTCTGTTCAGAGTTACGATCAGGATGCAGAATTTGAAGTTTATCCCAATCCGGCAAAAGACAAACTCAATATTAAATTATCAGAAAAACCATCAGCAAACTACGAAGTCATTCTTTACAACAACCTTGGCATGAAAGTAAGCCACATTATTTCAGATAAAAACTCAGACCGGCAGACCCTTAACATCGAGGGGCTTGAACCGGGCATTTACCACATCATACTTAAAACCGGCAAGGGGTTTTATTCTTCAAAATTTATCAAAATGAAATAAGAAGCCGCTGTGATGCCCCCTGAGCAATCGTCATTTCAATAAGTTCAATGTAAAAAAACCACAAAAAAAACGAAAATGGGAAAAAATCAAACCGTCAAAGAATTTGCCAGGCAATTCGGCGGACTCGAACTGCTGACACGCACCAACGAGGGCATCACCCTCGGTGACCTGTACAACAAACGCCGGACCGGAAAAACCGCCTGGAGTTTTCGGGCTACAACGTCGCTTTTAAGATCGGCCTGCCACCCACACTGGCCGAAACACTCAAGAAAAAACTCAGCCGTGTTAAACTGCAAACAGGCTCCTTTGCCGACATCAGCATCAAAGACAGCTTTTCGGCCGATGCCGATCTGACCATCCCCTCGGCAAATATTAACCTGGAAGGCAAGGTCGAGCGCTCGAAGGTGCTGGGCTTCGAAATCGGGAATATCACAACAAGGGTGCTTCGCGATGCCCTGCGGCTGGAGATTGAACAAGCCGTCGAAAAACTGAAAAATGATGACCCTGCCGAATACAGGCACGAACTGAAACGGCGTTACATTGTGGAGCAGTTGTTTTACGGAGAAACCGTGAAGGTGGTCATCGCCAAAGACACCGAAATAGATGCAAAGGTGGTTTTCGCAGATGTGGTGGGTGATGTTTCGGCCAGCGTTGATATTCACAAAAACCAGGTATTCACTATCAGCGGGTCGAAGTACCCGTTCGCCATCGACCTGAAGAAAATCAAAGATTTTATCTGAGAAAGAACAGCGAACGATCGGGTTCAGGCCATTTTCCCGAAAAGAAGCATGTCGAGGTTGCCCTCCATAAAAGTGGCACCCGCCAGCTTGCCCGTGGCGGATTTGTCCTGCCAGATCACTTTCAACCCCATTTCGCGAAGGATCTCAATTTTGTTTTTCCGGTAAGTGATGCCGGCAAACACGTAATCTTTGAACTTTTTCTCTATAAAATAAGACAGCAAGCGGTTCATCAGGTAGTAGGAATTGGCCAGTGAATCGGCGTAAAGCGAATAAAAGTAAAATACCAGCGGACTTGCGGCAAGGTCGCCCGTAAGATCGGACAGGTTTAGCGAACCTTCTTCCATTTCACGGTTTTTAATTTTACGGTACGAAGAGAACCTCAACGGCAGCACGTTAATGTGTCCGGTGTAAAATCCCGACGGGTCGTGCAACACGAGGTTCAACTCGGGCAAAATCCGTGCAGCTTCTTTGATCAGCCCTGACCGGAGGGGCTTGGGATTGGAGGAATTGAGGTTGTGGAGCACCTGGTGAGGAATCAGTAATTTTTCAACAATGAGTTTGGCGGTTTCGGGCCGTATCAGGGTTTCGTTTTTTTCCCAGCGGCTGATGGTTCGTGCGTCAACATCCACAAGTGCCGCCAATTCGGTTTGTTAAAGCCGGTGATGTTTCCTGTAGTCAATGAGCAGTTCGGACAGGTCGTTGTACTTCTTCATTTCCGTTAGTTCAGGCCTTAAAACTAAAAAAAATATCAACCCGACACGTCATGTCTGGTATCAGTCGGAAAACGCAACGTAGTTTTGCCGGAAAATCAGAAAAAGATGATTAACACAAGGTTAATACTTATTGAACATCAGGCACGGCTGGACGAAGAAAATCACCGAAGTAAGCTGGAGGCCATCGCATCCCTTAAGGAAGTCCTCAGCAGGATTGACATCACGGCCGAAATGCTCCCGTTGGGAACAGAAAGCGAGATGAAAGTCTTATTGTCATCGATAAAAGGCGATCAGCTGTCGAAAGAAGAAAACGAAATTATTACCGAAATCACGAATCACCTTCCTGAAACAGTTGATTGCAACTCGTAAGTAGCACTGGACGGCAGCAGACGATAAAAGAAGCTATGATTTTTCAGAAGATATTTACTGTCGAGCGACGGCTCAAATCAGATACGGTAACCGATGGTAAAAAGCTGGAGGCCCTGGAGAGTATCAAGGACTTGCTTTCGATGATCGACCACAAGACCGAATGCATCCCCGCAACCGATCCTGTCAGGCTAATCGCATTGCTGTCGGATTTAAAAGGAGCCCCGCTCACCTCCGAAGAAAATACACTGGCAGAAGAAATCGTGAATACCGGTGGTGAGGCATGCAGGGAAATCAAATTGCATCAAGAAACTGTTTGGGAAATCACCCCGGAATACTAATACGATCTAAGGCGAACAAAAACAAACCTTTTTTCAACCCCAACGGCACAATGCAGGCAAAGGCGTGTGGGACTGATCCACGCGCCTTTGTGCTTTCGGTAAAATGTTTTTTTTCGGGGCAGCTCGGTTAAAAATATCTCCTGTTACGGCGTCTTTATTTCCGCGGCTTCCTTAGCCTCTTCTTTTTTAAGGGGAAGCAGATTTCCGTCCATCATCTGCCAAAGCGAACCCCGGAAATCGTTGAAATTATGGTAAAACCACCAGTCGCTGTCCAGCAGCTTGCGCATGTTCTCCGACAAATGAACAAGCTGCCCGTCCGGAATTTCTATGCGAACACGTACCATCTGGTCTCTGATCAGGGAGTTTTCGGGCAGGGTGTAATAATCGTCAAAAACCAAAATGCCGCCTGATGATGAAAGATTGTAATCGACCACTTCAGCCCTCTTGTAAGCCAGTTCGGCCGTTTTTCCTTTGGCAAACGCCCTGGCGGTAACATGCATAAAGTAGCCATTACTGTTTTTAAAACCGATTTGGGGGCGATCGTAAATCTGGTACGAATCGGTAACCATCTGCACATTTTTACCGAAGACCTCGATGAAGCTGCCGTCTTTTATTTTTTCGCCACTGGTGGCATCCAGAAAGATGGTGTCCTGTGGTGCGACCGGCAACCTGACCTCGCTGACGACTTTGATACCCGTATGCCTGAAATCGAAAGACGTACCCACGGCAACAACAATGCCCAGGATCAGCCCCGCCAGCCACAAACCCGCGGCCGTCCTTCCGATGTAGCTGATCTTAACACGTTTGCCGATGAGCAGTCGCAAGCCCAGGTAAAACACCAGCAGCAAAGGAACAAACACCAACAGGACAGCCGAAACCTCCGCCAGAACTATCATCAACTGATTGGAAAAAACCATCTGAAGGAACAATGGCAGCGAGAAACCCATCAACTCGCCGTGCTCGAAAAATGAGAAGCTGCTCAGCCCGCTGATCGCCGCCAGCAGACTGACAATGGTGATAAAGGAAAACAGGGTGAAGACAAGCCCGACAACGACCAGCACCACCTTGATGACGCCCCTTGCTAAAACACCGACCATGCTTACCGTTTTCTCCAGGAAAGTTCGCGTACCCTGATTGTTGAACGTATGTTTGGCTTCATCGGCCAGCTCGTTGAGTTTTCCTTTCAGCTCTTTGAATTCGTGCGAGATGGAAGCTTCGATGCTGGACAGGTTCACGGGTTCTCCCCGCATTTCCAGTTTTTCGGCAGTGCCGCGCGCCTCGGGCACCACGAGCCACATGATCAGGTATGCAATAACCCCTGCACCCGAGAAAAAGAGGGTAACGATGAACAAACCCCTGAACCAGACCGGATCGATATCGAAGTACCAGCCCAGCCCGCTGGACACACCTGCGATCATTTTGTTGTCGGGATCACGGTAAAGACGCCTTGATTTTTTCACCGTTTCCTGTTGCTCTTCCTCCCCCCCGAATTCGTCTGGTTCACCCATCAGGCCGGTGACTTCCCGAATGTCTTCAATGGAAATGACCTGCTTGTAGTCCGTGAGTTTTTCCTGTAAAATCTCCGCAATGCGACTTTCAATGTCGCCGACAATTTCCTCCCTGCCTTCCGACTTTGAAAAATGGCGCTTTACCCTGTCCAGATAGCTGCTGAGCATTTCGAAAGCATCCTCATCAATATGAAAAATGATTCCGCTGATATTTATGGTTACCGTTTTTTTCATTTTTTCATGGTGTTTTTTCGTTGTTCTTTTCAATTTTTACATCGCGGGTAATTTTGTCGATTGCCCCGACAAGTCCGCGCCAACCGACCACAAGCTCCGACAAAACGGTTTTTCCTGTTTCGGTGATCTGGTAGTATTTCCTGGGCGGCCCCGAGCGGGATTCCTCCCAGTGGTAGCTGAGCAAGCCGTCGTTCTTCAAACGGGTCAGCAAGGGGTAAAGCGTCCCTTCAACGACAATCAGCCTGGCCTCTTTCAGCTTTCCCATGATGTCGGAGGCATAGGCATCTTTTTGCTCGGAAATAATGGAAAGAATGCAAAGTTCAAGTACCCCCTTCCGCATTTGTGTGATGGTTTTTTCCGTGTTCATGCGGCAAAGATAATATAAATATAGTATTATGCAATACATAGTACTAAATTTATTTTATTATTTTTTTATGCAAAATAGTTACTGGTTACATACCGGACTGTTTTACTGCGGTTTATGGTTTTAAAAAAACAGCTTAGGGAAAACCCACTCCTCCCCTTTGCAAAGGGGAGCCTGCCTGTCCACCTGTGGCGGATAAACCGTCAAGCAGGGTGGCCGAAGGCCGGAGGGGTTTGGGGTTTTGGGGTTTCGGGAACTCGCAGTTTTCCCGATCCGCTAAGTCCAGGGCGACTTAGCGGATCAAAAAACCCGCCGAGTAGTTTTATTCCCGGCGGGTTGAAAAAGAAAAAGATGATTCCCCACACTACCGGCCGGAACCGGTGGAAACAGGGAATCCGAAAACAAGAAATTAATTTGGTTTATTTTTGGACGACCAGCTTTCGTGCGATCACGGTTTCGCCTGCTTTCACTTTCAGCAGGTAGATTCCGTTGTCAAGCCCGTCAAGCCCGTCAACACTAAACCCGAAAGTAAGTTCCTGTCCTTCAACGCGTCCGTTGTAGAGCTCCTTTACCGGGCTACCCTCTTTGCTGAACAAATTCACCCGTACCTGTAACTGGTCGGCAATGGTGCTGAGGTCATTTTCCCACTGTTGCCTGTGCACGCCGATGCGTGTCATGGCGGCGGCAATTTCATCCTCGTGTGCCATGGCAATGG
>JAJRWG010000303.1 GCA_024276895.1 Bacteroidota bacterium | reverse complement strand
TCGATCTGGGAATCAATTTGCTGCAGGGTAAAAAGCGCCTGTAGCTTTTGTTCAACGCTGAATTCTTCCACCTCGGTTTGTTTCTTTTTAGCCATCGTTACCTATATTTTCTGATTTTTAAATAAATGAAACAGGGTTGGTACGTTCCCCTGAAATTTGGAGTGCAAAATTAGGAAATTTTTGCTTTAAAATTTCGTACAGTAAATCTTTTGTAAATTGCTCAGTTTCATAATGCCCGGCATCGACGATGGTCATTTGTCCGTGGTGTTCAAAAAATTCGTGGTACCTGATGTCGCCCGTAATAAAAATATCGGCACCGGCGCTGTGTGCAGCATCGATTAAAAAACTGCCACTGCCTCCGCAAATGGCCACTTTTTTTAACTTGCGTTTGATGAGGGGGCTGTGCCTCAGGAAGGGTGTGCCCAGTATTTTTTTTATTTCTTCAAGAAAAGCAACCGGTTCTTCTGCCGATGGCAGTTCGCCTGTCAAACCGGCGCCAGTGGTGGGGTCGCTGTTGTCCAGCGGGTAAACATCGTAGGCAACTTCCTCGTACGGATGGGCGGCAATCATGGCTTTAAGAACGCGCGACAGTCGGTAAGCAGGGACGATGGTTTCGATGCGAATCTCTGATTCCTCGTGCAACTTTCCCTGCTCGCCCACAAAAGGATTGGCGCCTTCGAGGGCCTTGAAACTGCCTGTTCCCGGGCTGCTGAAACTACAACTGCTGTAGTTGCCAATGTGGCCTGCACCAGCCGCAAACATGGCAGACCTGACTTCACCGAGCTGTGCAACCGGACAGAAAGTAACCAGCTTCTTTAAATCCGAAATGCCGGGTTTAAGGATGCTTGTGTTTCGCAAACCAAGCTTTTCGGCCAGTTTATAATTCACACCTTGCGAATAATTGTCGAGGTTGGTGTGGATGGCGTACACGGCAATTTTATTTTCAATGGCCTTGATGACGAGCCGTCCGGTTGAACTGTTATCCGTAATTTTCTTTATCCCCTTGAAGATCATTGGATGGTGGGCAATGACCAGTTGACACTGCTCACGAATTGCCTCATCCAGAACCTCCCCGGTAACATCGAGGGCGATCAGGGCTTTGTCAATTTCCTGCTGGTAAGACCCGATCAGCAGGCCCGAATTGTCGTAAGATTCCTGAAGTTTTAAGGGTGCTGTTTCTTCGAGTGCGGCAGCAATTGTCGATATTTTCATCCTTCAATTTTTTGGTGTTGGATTTTTTTCGGCTTGTATTATTGATTTTTTGTAATTTAGGGAGCTCTTTTGGCCAACTGTTTCCCATCTCAAAAAAATACTAAATTAAAGGAAATACATTTCCGAAGTCTGGATTTGGCAAAAAAAAATACGAAATGAGTATCTGGCGAATTCTGTTGATTCCCTTTGCGTGTATCTACGGACTTGTGATTCGGGTAAGGCATTTTTTATTTGACAAAGGCGTCCTGCCTTCCGAATCTTTTCCGGTCCCTGTCATCGGTGTGGGCAACCTGAGCATGGGCGGAACCGGAAAAACACCTTTTGTCGAATACCTGGTCAGGTTGTTGAACGAGGAAAAACAGATTGCCATCCTGAGTCGTGGCTACGGTAGAAAAACAAAAGGTTTTCAGCTTGCCGGACCCGATTCTTCTTTTGAGGACATTGGCGACGAACCCATGCAGTACTATCACAAGTTTGGCAATGACCTCACCATTGCCGTTGACGAAAACCGCCGAAACGGCATCAGGGAGTTGTTGAAGCTGAATGATCAACTCGACGTCATCATCCTTGACGATTCTTTTCAGCACCGTTACGTTAAGCCCGGCATCTCCATTTTACTGACTGACAGCCACAAATTGTATGTTGACGACTATTTGCTTCCTGCCGGCAGTTTGCGCGACACGGTAGCCGCTACACGCCATGCAGATTTCATCGTCGTAACCAAAACCAATAAGGTACTTTCGCCCATCGTACGCAAAACCATCGCCGCCAAACTGAAACCCCGGCCACATCAAAAACTGTTGTTTTCTTTCATTACTTACGGTAAGTTTGTCCCGTTCCCGGGCGTGTCAGACTACAACGAAAGAAAGAAACCGGGTATCGTTATCCTGTTTACGGGAATTGTCAATCCGGCACCTCTTGCCGAACACGTTCGTTTGATGTGCAACGAGTTGATCACGGTCAGATTTCGTGACCACCATGTTTACAGCCAAAAAGATTTGTTGCGGATCAAGAAAATGTATGATGATGCATTCGGCAGAAGGAAGATCATCATCACTACCGAAAAAGATGCCATGCGATTGATAAATTCTCCCTATTTTCGCGTGCTCAAAGGCCTGCCGCTGTTTTACATCCCCATCAGGGTAAAAATACACGAAAAGGACAGGCAAACATTCAGGAAACAGATTTTAGCCTATGTTGAAAAAAATAGATGAAACCGTTGGGTTCATAAAAAAACAGGTGAAAAACCCCCCGCATGTAGGGATTATTCTGGGATCGGGACTGGGGCAACTGGCCGACGAAATTGAAGTGAGTGTCAGCATTCCTTATTCCGACATCCCCAATTTTCCCGTTTCCACCGTCAAGGGTCACCAGGGGGAATTGATTTTTGGCAGCCTCAATGGCGTGCAGGTGGTGGCCATGCAGGGAAGGTTTCATTTTTACGAGGGGTATTCTGTCGAAGAGATCACCTTTCCGGTCAGGGTGCTCAAGCTGCTTGACATCAGTTACCTGTTTGTTTCCAATGCCAGCGGGGGAGTTAATTCCGATTTTGAGGTGGGCGACATCATGTTTATCACCGACCACATCAATCTGATGCCCAACCCGTTAATCGGGCCAAACTTTGATGAGTACGGCCCGCGTTTCGTGGATTTGAGTGAGGCCTACGACAAACGGCTGCTAAGCAAGGCGAAAAAAATTGCCAGCCATCACGGCATTCAGTTCAAAACAGGGGTGTATGCTGCGGTAAGCGGCCCCACCTACGAAACACCGGCCGAGTATAAGTACATCCAGTCCATTGGCGCCGATGCAGTGGGCATGTCAACAGTGCCCGAGGTGATTGTGGCCCGGCACATGCACCTGCCCGTTTTTGCAGTTTCGATCATCTCCGACCTGGGGGTGGAAGGGAAAATTGTGGAAATATCGCACGACGAAGTGGTGGATGCTGCCGCGACGGTTGCACCCAAACTGACCACGATCATCAGGGATATGGTGGCCGAAGTGTAGTAGTTTGTTAAATTTGCCTTCAAAATCCGCCGCATCTACTTGAAAAAAGAAAAAATATATTTCGCCTCCGACTTCCATTTGGGGATACCGGATGCCCAAAGCAGTCTGGTCAGGGAAAAAATGCTGGTGCATTGGCTGGAACAGGTTTCTGCTGACGCGACGGCCGTTTTCCTGATGGGCGATGTTTTCGATTTCTGGTTCGAGTACCGCTACGTTGTGCCCAAAGGTTATGTCCGCTTGTTGGGCAAGCTGGCACAGATGACCGACAGCGGCATCCCGGTTCATCTGTTCAGGGGTAACCACGACATCTGGGCTTTTGACTACCTGAAAAAAGAAATAGGGATAGAGATTCACCGGCGAGCGGATATTTTCGATTTTGAAGGCAAAAAACTTTTCCTTACCCACGGCGACGGACTGGGTCCCGGCGACAACGGTTACAAATTGCTGAAGAAAGTTTTTGAATTCAAACCCAACCAGTTTTTGTTCCGCTGGCTGCATCCGGACCTGGGTGCTCGCATGGGCCTTTATTTTTCGCGACAAAGCCGGCTGGCTAATGTGTCGAAAGAAAATAAAAAGGATGAGCCCAGACTGCCCGAAAACGAGATGCTGTTTAAGTATGCACAAAAAAAGGCAGAGGAACTGCCTGATATTGATTATTTTATTTTCGGACACCGCCACCTGCCGATGCAGGAAAAACTCAACGATAAATCAGAGATCATCATCCTTGGCGACTGGCTGAGGCACTTTTCGTACGGTATTTTTGAAGATGGTAAAATGAGACTGGAATTCTTTTCAGAAAAACCCTGACAGTCACACTTTTTATTTACGACCACTTCCTCAGGCAAACTTCCCGATCAGTTCTACCAACCGGCTGGCGTAACCCATTTCGTTATCGTACCAGGCCACCACCTTGATGAGCTTGTTTTTGTCGCCCAGTACAGCCGTCAGGCTGGCATCAAAAATGGCTGAATGGGTGTTGCCGATAACATCTGCCGAAACGATGGGGTCTTCGGTGTACTGCATAATCCCTTTCAGCCTGTTTTCAGCAGCTTCTTTAAAAGCCGCATTGATCTCTGCCACGCTGGTAGGTTGTTTCAGGGTTCCGGTCAGGTCGGTCAGCGAGCCGTTTGGTACGGGAACACGAATGCCTGCACCACCCAGGTTTTTGGCCAGGTGGGGAAAAATCTTGCCGGCGGCTTTGGCGGCACCGGTGGTAGTGGGCACGATGGAATAGGCTGCCGCTCGTCCGCGCCGCCAGTCATTGTGGGGACCGTCCACCAGGTTCTGGTCCTTGGTGTACGAGTGCACGGTCGTCATAAAACACTTCTCGATGCCCCACACCTCGTCAAGCAGCATGATCAAAGGAGCTACGTTGTTGGTGGTGCACGATGCGTTGGAGATCACCACGTCATTGCGGTCAATCAAGTGGTCGTTCACGCCCAGCACGATGTACTTTACATTGTTGCGTTCGCCTTTGGCAGGAGCCGAAATGATGACTTTCCGCGCACCGGATTGTTCCACGTGCTTCAGTGCCTGGTTTCGTTCCACAAACTGGCCGGTGGACTCGATGACCACATCAATGGCAAGGGAAGACCAGGGGAGCCTGGCCGGGTCGGCCTCCTGAAAAACAAGTGTCTTTTTTCCGTTCACCAGAATAAACCCGCCGTTGTGCTCCACCTCACCTGAAAACTGGCCCTGCACCGAATCGTATTTCAGCAGGTGGGACAGATTGGCTGAATCGGTGATGTCGTTGATGGCCACCACTTCCATGTTGGACCTTTCAAGAATCTTGCGGAAGGTCATCCTGCCGATGCGTCCAAAGCCGTTGATGGCTACCCTGATTTTTGGCATAGGTTCTGCGTTTTAAGAAAGGCAAATTTAGCGATTTAGGTCAAGCAATCTTTCATTCAGAAAAAAAACCCGGAACATTTGTTCCGGGTTTATCTGTAGTTTCAAATTTAAGTTTTGAAGATTTAATACATCACCGTAACCGTTCCCTGCAGTTTGAAGTCGGCGTCAAGCATGCTGGTGTAACTGATGGTGTAGGCGTAGGTTGCCGATGGAACCAGCTTGCCGTTGTATTCTCCGTTCCATTTGTCTTCGAGCGATCTTGACTCGTAAACCAGTTCGCCCCAGCGCGAGTAAACCTGTAGCAGGTATGTCTTGATGCCTACTCCTTTTACTTCAAACACATCGTTCTTGCCATCCCCGTTGGGCGTAAAGGCCGAAGGTGCATAAACGGCAAAGTCGGGATGGATGATCACCTCGCTGGTGGTTTCACTCTCACAGCCGTTGGGTGAAGTTACCACCAAAGTTACGGGGTAAACTCCCGTTGCCGTGTAGGTGTGTGTAGGATTCTTTTCGTCGGAGGTGTTGCCGTCGCCGAATGTCCAGTTGTAAACAAGGCTTTCGCTGCTTACCGAGCCGTTTTCAAACTCGATGGTGGCGTCTTCGAGGATGGCTTGGGGCGGATTGGCCACAAACTGTGCCGTCGGTGTTTCGTAGGCCTTGATCAGATTGGCCTGGATGGCAATGTCAGCACAGCGTTGTTCGTTGGTAACCGTCAGTTTCACATTGTAAGTACCCGGATCGGAGTAAGTGACCGTTGGAGATTCCGAATCGCTGGTTTCACCGTTTCCGAAGTCCCAGGCATAGCTGACCACGTTGCCCAGGTTGGTCGTGGTGTTGGTAAACGCAACGTCAAACGGGACACAACCCTCAATGGGGTCGGCTTCGAATGCCGTCACCGGCGCCTTTAAAACAGTAAGGGTATTGGCGGTTTCGTTGCTGGGGCAACCGTTTTCCACCACCGAAAGCCTGATGGTTTTGTTACCTTCGGTATCCCACGAAAGATCGTAAGGGCCGGGCCCGCTGCCGCTGTTGACGGTCGCACCGTCAAAGTCCCAGTTGTAGGTTGCCGATGGCGAAGCGTTTCCGGTGTAATTTACCTGGAAAGGCTCGTTCTGACAGGCTTCGTTATCCTGCATGGCAAAGGTGGAAAGCAATTCAGGGGTTACCTCGATTGTTTGTATTACCGTCGCCGGGCAACTGAATCCTGCCACCACACCCACCAGTGTGTAAACGGTGGTTGTGACGGGTGTGACGGTGATCACCTGATTGTTTTCCTGCCCGGAAAGGCTGGCGTCGGGCGGATTGGCTGTCCAGGTGTAATTGGCATCGCCAACGGCAGAAATGGTAACGGCATCGCCGTAGCAAATGGTTTCGTTATCGGGAACCACGCTCAAATTGGGCACCGGATTGACCTGGAGCACCATGGCGTCTTCTTTTTCACAACCGTTCTCGTTGGTCACCATGACGCTGTAAGTGTAGTCGGTTTGCGTGTCGGGAGTAACCGTGGGATTGGCCAGGGTTTCCTGACCCGCAAGGCTTGGATCGGATGGCGACGAAGTCCAGTAGTAGCTTACTCCACCGCTGGCCTGCAGGGTGTACGACTCGTTGAAACAAATTTCGGCATCGGGACCGGCATCGGCAGCGGGCAATGCGTACACAGTAACCTGGGCATCGTCAGTTGCCGAGTAACCGCATTCGTTGGTTACTTCCACAGTGTAAACGGTGTTTACCGTCGGTGCTACAACAATGGATTGCTGGTCTTCCTGTCCGGCAAGGCTCGGGTCAGGCGGTGTGGCCGTCCACAAATAGCTATCTCCCAAATTGGCGGTCAGGGTAACTGTATCGGTGTCACACATGCTTTGGTCGGGGCCGGCATCGGCCGTGGCTGCGTCAAGCAATACCCAGGCTGTGTCGGTGTCGAGGTGGGTGCAGTTGTCAGTTGCTTCCAGTACGTACTCGGTGTTGACGGTAGGGCTAACCACCGGATTGGGAATATCTTCCTGTCCGGAAAGGGATGGATCAACGGGTGTTGAAGTCCACCAAAATGCCTGGGCGCCCGGAGCCGATCCCTGCAATTGTGCATCGGGATTGTTGCACAGGCTTTGGTCGGGGCCGGCATCGCTAACCAAATCGGGAACAATTACGAAAGCCGTATCCACAACCTGTTGTCCGCAGGTGTCGTCGATGACACAGGGAACGATGTAGTAATCGTAACCTGACGGAACGTAATTGATCTCCGGCGTAAACAAGGGTGGCGATTCCTCGTACCAATTGTAGGAGTAAGGTGGAACACCTCCCAGAACCGATTCGAAACTGAGCAGGGCGGTATCCTCACAATAAACATTGTACACAAGGCTGGTATCCCTCATCAGCGGCAGGTCCTAAATCAAAACGGTAGCGGTGTCGGGAATGGAAAAGATGCTGCACATGACTGAATTGAAAAGCACCTGAACGTCCTCAGTGCCTTCGACAACGGTATCGTAAAAAGTTCTGATGATGAGCGAGTCGTAAGTTTCACCAATCGGGATATAGATGGTGTCGCCACCGGGATAAGTTTTGACCAGGCTGTAGTCAACATCACGTGTGGCGGTGCCTTCCACCTTGAAAGGAATGATGTAGGGAAAGCCCATGGGCTCTTCAATTTCAAAATACAAGACTGCTTCGTGATTGTTGCAGCTTTCGTACAAAAGCGAATCAACGGTAGGATGCGAATATTTCGTTTCTTCCACCACATTGCCGGCATTAAAACTGCCTCCTTCAAGCAGTACGCCTGAATCGTAAATGGCATCGCCGCCGTCGCTGATGGCCAGTTTGATATGGTACCATTCGCACTGCTGCATGCCTGCTTTGGCAACCAGAGATTTGGTTAAAGCGTCGTATACAAATTTGCTAAAGGCAGGGTCGGTGCTTTGGCTGTTGTCTTTGAACCATTCGCAATTTTTGCAGCCCGTGGGCTTGCCGGTGCAGGTAATGCCTCCTTTTCCAAAATTAATGGTGTTGATGGCAACACCGGTTGTGGTACCCGGTATCAAAGCAATGTTCTCGGCATCGTTGGAGTAAGGCCCTGAAATACCCGGGCCGCTGAGGAAAAAGCCGAACATGTCGTTAAACGTAGCATTCACGTACTCATGGTATTCTTCAGAGGCAAAAACATAATTAAACCGTACCGTATCGGCAGTGGGTTTAAAATCAAATTCGATAATGCAGCCGTCGTGGGACGACACCCCTGCAAGCTGTTCAAGGTCGGGGTCACCTTCCACCCCGTTGTTGTTGTTACTGGCATTTTGTTCAGTATTGCATACATTCGATTTGTCAACAAAGTCTGATTTCCCGTTGGTCATCACAATCCCCTGCGGTTTTTTAAAGCCAAGAAAATAACCACCTTTGAAATATCCTACAGAACTAGGGTCGCCGTAAAATGTAATGTTGGCTTTCTGTTGCGGGTTCACACCTGCCAGGAAGACCGTGTCCACCAGGTCAACAACGGCCTGGCTGTCAGCACAAACCTCAACCTCGAAGTTGAATTGCGCAACTGCTTTCTGCGGACTGCCTGCAAGCAATGCCAATAGAAGCAAAGTGCCAAAAAAATAAAGTCTTTTCATGGGAAGATGGTTTTAGTCGGGCTGCAAAAATAATACATACATCACAATTGACAAAGAATGCACAAAAAAAGTTGGCTGCCAACGCAATGTAAGTTTTTGCAGCCGGCCCGGAAACCAATTATTTTAATCGGTTTTTGTGAATGATGCACGGTGAGTTTTTAACTAAAATTTAACTCAGTCCATGATGTGAATGCCGATACCTTTTTTGATGCTCCCTGTTTTGAAGCTGCCCCTTTCCAGCAAAACCGCCGAGTCGTAAATAGCATCCCCGCCGTCGCTCAGCGCGATTTTGATGTGATACCACTGACCGTGTTCAACTGCCTGTTTCGCGCTTAGCGCCGTGGTCAAAGCATCGTAAACAAACTTGCTGAAGACAGGGTCGCTGCTTTGGCTGTTGTCTTTAAACCATTCACAGTTTTTACATCCCGTGGGCTTGCCTGTGCAGGTGATGCCTCCTTTTCCAAAATTAATGGTGTTGATGGCAACGCGGATGGTGGTTCCCGGGATCAGCGCAATGTTGATGGCACTATCGCTGAAGGGTCCTGAAATTTCCGGTCCGCTGAGGAAAAAACCCAACATGTCGTTAAATGAGGCATTCACATATTCGTGGTATTCTTCGGAGGCAAAAACATAATTAAAACGCGCGGTATCACCAACGGGTTTAAAATCGAATTCGATAATGCAACCATCATGAGATGACACACCGGCAAGTTGTTCAAGGTCGGGGTCGCCTTCCACTCCGCTGTTGTTGGTGCTGGCGTTTTGTTCCGTGTTGCACTGGTTTGAATTGTCCGTAAACTCCGATTTGCCGGTAGTCAGTACAATCCCCTTGTGCTTTACGAACCCAAGGAAGTTCGCGTTTTTAAAATAACCCACCGCGACAGGGTCGCCATAGAAAGTGATGTTTGCAATGGATTGGGGTGGCATCCTGCTTAAAAAAACCGAATCGAAAAGGGCAACAACGGCAGCGCTGTCAGCACAGGGCTGAACAGTAAAGCCGTACTGTGCGGAAGCTTTTTGCTGAAGGCCGGGAATCATGCAGGAAAGAAGGAAAAGAAAAAAGATGTAGTTTTTTTTCATGGAAAAGGCTGTTTGTGTCATTGTAAAGCCGGGGTCTTTATTCATTGACAAAGTTTGAGGGCAAAAAGTTGGCAGCTTTTCCTGATCGTTCGATTGCCCGTTTCCTGACTTGCCCTTCGCATCCGAACAGCTGTAATTATGCTTAGCTTTGCTGTGTTTTAAAATCCGTATCACTGGTGATGAAAAAAAAATACAAACACCTCTTTTTTGACCTTGACCGCACCCTGTGGGATTTCGACAAAAGTGCCTGGGAGACTTTTGAATTCATGTTTCAAAAACACAGTCTTGATGCATCGGGTATCCCGTCGGTGACCGATTTTCATAAAGTTTACACGCATCACAACAACATGCTGTGGGAAAAATACCGCAAAGGGCAAATTGAAAAAAAGGTGCTCAGCAAACTGCGTTTTTCCCTTACCTTGGAGGAATTCGGCATTGCTGACGTTGAACTGGCCGAAAACCTTGCAAAGGACTACGTGGCGATCAGCCCCACCCGGGTCAACCTTTTTCCCAACGCAAAAGAGGTACTTGACTATCTGGCTCCCAAATACCCGTTGCACCTGATCACCAACGGTTTCAGCGAAGTGCAGGAAACCAAGTTGCGTGTTTCGGGTTTGGGTGATTATTTTCAAACAGTGACGACTTCTGAAGAAGCAGGTGTTAAAAAACCCAATCCGGAGATTTTTGAATATGCCCTCAAAAAAGCAGCAGCCACTCGTTATGAAAGCCTGATGATCGGAGACGATTTTGAGGTGGACATTCTCGGAGCCAAAAATGT
>JAJRWG010000302.1 GCA_024276895.1 Bacteroidota bacterium | reverse complement strand
GGGTTGAAGGGGTTTAAATCAGTCATTGAAGCGGTTTTTCCCCAATCCATTGTCCAGCGGTGCATTGTACATATGGTACGCAATTCCACCCGTTTTGTCAGCTATAAAGACTTAAAACCGGTTTGTGCTGATTTAAGAAAAATATACACTTCATCTGACCGTGTATATGCTGAAATAGCACTAAAAGCCTTTGGGGACAAATGGGATAAGAAGTATAAAGAGATTCGCCCCAAATGGGAAGAGAACTGGGATGATCTAATGGCCTTTATGGACTATGGGCAAAATATTCGCAGGATGATATACACCACAAATCCAGTTGAAGCTTTGCACCGGGTTATGCGAAAGGTAACCAAATCAAAAGGGGCCTGGAGCAACGAGAAAGGATTATTAAAACAACTGTACTTAACGCTGATGCACAACCAAAAAAGCTGGAAAAAAACTGCATTTGCCTGGACAAACATTCAACGTGAACTTATGGATAAATTCGGGAGCCGGTATGAAAAGCACTTATAAAACATTAATTTTGCAGGGAAAGTCCTTCCGGCCTATGGCCTCCAGGACTTTTCCTGCAAGGAACAAACTGACACATTTTTTTGAATACTCCCAATATGTGCAATAAAATACATTTAGAATTCTCTTAACGATTAATTTTTCTATGTTATGAAACTTGAAGAATTCAGAGTCTATCAGTTATCAATGGACTTGGGAGAACTTGTCTGGGTTGTTGTCAATAAGTGGAATGATTTTCAGAAGAAAACGATTGGTTTGCAGTTAATAAGGTCCATAGATTCCGTAGCTGCAAATCTGAGCGAAGGTTTGGGTAGGTACCACTACAAGGAAACCATACATTTTAGCTACTATTCGCGCGGTTCTCTTTTTGAATCGAAGACCTGGCTGACTAAAGCGAGAAACAGGGATTTACTCGATGAAAAAACTTACCACGAGATGATGAGTGCGATTGACGATATCTCTGTCAAATTGAATAACTACATAAAAACCATAGGAAAATCCACCGGCATTTGATCAACAACATTTAACCAAAACAACAATTGCCTGACCATCGCTTAACGCACGCAGCACAAATAACTATCGCTTAACGCCCGCAGGGCAAATGACAATCGCCTGACGCCCGCAGGGCAAATGACATTAAATAAATAACCATGAACAAAATCACCTCTCTTTTCAACATCAAATACCCCATCATCCAGGGTGGCATGATTTGGTGCAGTGGATGGGAACTGGCTTCGGCAGTAAGTAATGCCGGTGGGCTCGGACTCATTGGCTCAGGATCGATGTATCCTGAAACTCTGGAAGAGCACATTCGAAAGTGTAAAAAAGCCACCCCAAAACCCTTCGGTGTAAATGTCCCCTTAATTTATCCCCAGACCGACGAATTGGTGAAGATCATCATCCGCGAAGGCGTAAAAATTGTTTTCACCTCTGCGGGTAACCCAAAAAAGTACACTGCCCGCTTAAAAGAAAACGGCATCAGGGTGGCCCACGTTGTGGCCAACACGAAGTTTGCCCTTAAGGCGGTTGAGGCAGGCGTGGATGCGATTGTTGCGGAAGGCTTCGAGGCCGGCGGACACAATGGTATTGACGAAACCACCACCATGGTTTTGGTGCCGATGATCAGGGATATTATTGACATTCCCCTCATTGCTGCGGGTGGCATTGCTTCGGGCAGGGCCATTTACGCGGCCATGGCGCTGGGTGCCGATGGTGTTCAGATCGGCAGTCGTTTTGTAGCTTCCAGGGAGTCGTCTGCACATGAATCTTTCAAAAAGACAATCCTCCAAACCGGCGATGGAGGCACACAGTTGTCATTGAAGAAACTGGTTCCCGTCCGGCTGATAAAAAACGAATTCTTTCAACGTGTCCGCCAGGCCGAAGCAGCGGGTGCCGGCCCTGAAGAACTGAAAGCGATTTTGGGCCGGGGACGTGCCAAACTTGGCATGTTTGAAGGAAATACCACCGAGGGCGAATTGGAAATCGGGCAGGTGGCCGGGATGATTGATCATGTCCTGACTGTTCAGGAAATCATACAGTCGCTGGTAAATGAATTCAATAAAACCGCAGCCGGAATGGAAAAATTACACATCGATTGAGTCATACCCAGTGACAACAATTCAATGTTAATAATTACTACCCATGCCTGTTTGTGCTCAATTATTTCATAAATTCGCCCGCTTTACATTTATTTATTTAAGCCGAAGGTTATGGACTTTGAACTTACCGAAGAGCAGTTGATGATCCAGCAGGCAGCACGTGATTATGCGCAACGTGAACTGATCCAGGATGTTCTTGAGCGTGATGCAAAAGCCGAGTTTCCTGCCAGGCATATCAAAAATATTGCCGAACTGGGTTTTTTGGGAATGATGATCGATCCCAAATACGAAGGGGCGGGAATGGACACCATTTCGTACATCCTTGCAATGGAAGAGTTTTCGAAAGTTGATGCTTCGGTCAGCGTGATCATGTCGATCAATAATTCGCTGGTTTGCTACGGCCTGCAGAAGTTCGGAACCGAGGAACAAAAGCAGAAATACCTGAAGCCCCTGGCCAGGGGAGAGGTCATCGGCGCTTACCTGCTGTCCGAGCCGGAAGCCGGCTCCGATGCCTCACACCAGCACACTGTAGCAGAGGACAAAGGCGATTATTATTTGCTGAACGGCACCAAGAACTGGATCAGCAACGCCAATTCGGCATCCACGTACATCGTG
The DNA here is from genome assembly GCA_024276895.1 of Bacteroidota bacterium. Taxonomy (GTDB): domain Bacteria; phylum Bacteroidota; class Bacteroidia; order Bacteroidales; family F082; genus B6-G9. Next base: position 3,169 of record JAJRWG010000302.1, on the reverse strand, counting down.
ATGGCGCAAACCCATCCGGAGAAAAAACACCACGGTATCAATGCGTTTATTGTGGAGAAGAATTCGCCGGGCATCAGCCTGGGGCCGCACGAAGACAAAATGGGCATGCGCAGCTCCGATACCCATTCGGTAATGTTCAACGATGTGAAAGTGCCTAAAGAAAACCGCATCGGTGAGGATGGCTTTGGTTTCAAATTTGCCATGAAGGCCCTCGAGGCCGGACGTTTGGGGATTGCTGCCCAGGCACTGGGAATTGCCTCCGGTGCACTGGATCGCGCCATCGCTTATGCCAAAGAACGCAAGGCTTTCGGAACGGAAATTGCCAACCACCAGGCGGTTGCTTTCAAACTGACCGACATGGCCGTGAAGGTGGAAAATGCCCGCAACCTCTGCCTCAAGGCTGCCTGGCTTAAAGACAATGGCAAACCCTTTGGTACGGCGAGTGCCATGGCCAAACTCTATGCCGCCGATATCGCAATGGAAGTAACTACCGATGCCGTTCAAATTCATGGCGGCTACGGTTACGTGAAAGAATACCACGTAGAGCGGCTGATGCGTGAGGCCAAGCTGACACAGATTTACGAGGGTACTTCCGAAATCCAGAAAATTGTGATCTCCCGTTCCATTTTAAGAGATTAACTAAAAGAAAGACTGTCTTCAGGCAAACAAAAAACTGCAAAATCCTTTCAGCATGGAAATTGAACAAATCAGGCAGGAACTCAGCGAAAACGTAAAGAAAATCCCTCCGCTGGGCAAAAAACTCAAATTCAAACTGGATGATGATTACATCCTGATCGATGGAACTTCGGGGGAGAATATTGTGTCCGGTGGCGACGAAGAAGCCAATTGCACCATCAGCATGAGCAAGGAAACCTATTTGAAATTGCAGCGTAAGGAAATCAAGCCCATGATAGCCACACTCACCGGAAAAATCAAAGTCAAAGGCGATATCGGCCTGGCACAAAAGCTAAAGCAATTAATGTAGCTCGCCATGGCAAGCCGGCCTTCATCACTGTTTATCCAACGCACCTCGATGCTGCACACCATCAACAATGTGGGCAGAATACTTCAGGCTGTTGGCCTTGACCCTTTTAAACTTGATGCGGGCGACATCATCAAAAGAACCAGAAAAAAGGCCGGGTTTAGCGGTGAACTACCCGGACAGGTTGATGCCGGATTGCATAAAATGATTGAGTCTGTTCAAGCCGAAGCGCGTTTAAATCCTTTTGGCAAACTGGCTGTAAAAAAGCTGATGGAACGCACACTTTACGGGCGCTTTAAGCTTGAACAACTGCTGGCTGAAAATCCGGAAATCGTAAGTGCACCGGTTGAGCAGCCCGTTTTCATCATCGGGATGCCGCGCACGGGAACGACCATCCTGCATGCCATGATGCACGAAGACCCGGCGCACCGCTCACCACTGGCGTGGGAATGCCTGCTGCCTTACCCTGTTCCCCGTCCCGAAACATTTACCGATAACGATCAATTGAGAACGATCAGGAAGGAGTTCGGGCAACTGTTCAAAATGGTGCCCGACTTTTTGAAAAAACATTACATGGCTGCCGATTCCCCTCAGGAATGCCTGGCCATCAACAACCTGGACTTTAACTCCTTTCAGATTTCCGCCCAACTGTATGCCCCGTCATACATGAAGTGGTTTGCCGATGAATCGGACAGCCTGGCCACCATGCGGTTTCACAAACGGTTTTTGCAGTACCTGCAGTCGGGCGGGGTGAAGGCGGAGCGCTGGCTGTTGAAGTCGCCGGTACACCTCATGCGGCTTGACGAAATTTTCGAGGTTTATCCCGATGCCCGCATTGTGATGACACACCGTGAGCCCACCAAAGTGGTTGCTTCCACGGCCAGCCTACTTTCTTCGGTTCGATCGCTTTACAGCGACCACGAAGACCCTGCACGCACGGGGCAGGAACAAATGGAAACCTGGCATCATTATTTTACACGATTTTTGGAAAGTCGTAACCGCCTGCAAAAGGAAGATCAGATCATCGACCTGCACTTCGAGGATTTTGTCAAAGACCAGGTTGGGACTGTCAGGAAAATTTACGACAGGTTCGGATGGAAACTAACCGATGAAACCGTAGCACGCTTCAAGGCTTTTCTGACAGAAAATCCCAGGGACAAAAACGGACTGCACATTTATGAGCTTGAACAATTCGGCCTGACCGAAGAAGTAGTGAACGAAAAATTCAAAGCCTACAACGAGTTTCTTTCAAATTTTTAAACCAAATTCGTTTAGCCTTAACGCATTCAAACCATTCACGCATTTATTCATTCACACATTCATCCAGCCATGACTTACAAAAGCAAAACCGCACTGGAAAAGTTTCTCGAAATCATCAAAAATGCCGACAAAACTTTTCTCGACCCCGATAAAAACATCGACGTGCAGGGACAGGTTGACGGTTACAAGCACCTGTTTCACCTGCTGCGGACAAGCATCGACTTTTACCTGTTCAACGACCCCCTGCGCCCGCGCTTCATGCTGCTTGCCAACGACTTTCATAAGCTGATGGGCGATAACGTTGACTCGGTGTACTACTTCACCCAGTTGCGCGGCGACCAGGAATACCTCATCAAAGGCAGGCGCTACGACAGTGTTTACTTTTACATTTGTGTGTATGGCGGCTCGCCCAACGGTGAGATTGTGGAGCGGGTGACCAACAATATCAATCACACGCAAATTGAATTTGAGGAAGACGGTAGCTTCGAGATCAAACTTACACCCGATCCGAAGGGCAAGAACGAATTCAAGCTGGATGCCGATGCGGTCAACCTTTTCACCCGGGAGTATTTTTTCGATCGTTTCAACAGCAGGGAAAGCGAGCTGAGCATCGAAAACCTTATCCCGCAGGAAGAAGCCAAACCCATGAGTGACGAAGAACTGGCCCGGCGGATTGAAATCATGGCTACCTTTTTTGAACAAACCACCTGGATTGCGCCCTTGCCCGTAGAGTTCCCCCTCAATGATTTCCTGCCGCCTTTTGCTTTCGAACCCGATCAGGGAGGGTGGGGAACCGTGGACAATATTTACTGCTTTGGCCGTTATCGCCTGGAAGAAAATCAGTACCTGAAAATCCACCTCACATCCCCCGAATGCATTTACTGGGGCATCCAAACCTGGAATTTCCTGATGCAGTCCATGGACTTC